>NZ_NFIF01000044.1:0-2665 GCF_002161645.1 Blautia sp. An46
GTAAGTAGGTAATCATCCGTATCTTGACAAAATATGAAAATCCCCCAGTATTTACCGGGGGAAAATTAGTCTCTCATTTTTTCAGTTTGCTGCGGCAGTCAGCCGGCAGGCTGTTGGACCATGGAAGCAGTTCCAGCATAGCTTCCTTTTCCGGGAATGGACTAAGATCTTTCATCTGCTCCATCACATAGGTGAGATAATTGTAGGGTTTCAGCCCGTTCAGCATGGCTGTTTCCGTGATGCTGTATACAGTTGCGCTGGCCTGCGCTCCACGGATGCTCTTTGCGAAAAGCCAGTTCCGTCTCCCTGTCGCAAAGTTTTTTAGTGCACGTTCCGCTGCCAGATTATCAATACTTAAGTGTCCGTCCTCCAGATATCTTTTCAGATAAGCTTCCTGGTTCAGGGTGTACAGGACAGCTTCACCGATCAACGAAGACCGGTCTACGGAATCCTCCAGTGTATGAAGCCACTCAAAGAAAGCCTCTAAAAGCGGTTTCGCCTGCTTTTGACGCTCTTCATACCGTTCTTCCGGTGACTTGTCACGGATCATCTCCTCAATCTTATAGAGCATCCCGATCCGTGCCATTGCCTGATATGCGGTTGTCTCCTTCAGCTGCTCTTTGGTGAAATCCTTTTTCAGTACCGTCAGGGCTTCATCAAACCTGCGCCTCGCATGGGCCATGCATCCCGTTACAGTGATCCTTTCTGGGAGACTGTGGTATGCCTGGTAACCATCACAGGTGAAATATCCCTCAAACTGGTCTCCAAGGAATTCCACCGGATGATATCCGGCGCGGGTCCTTTCATATTGGAAGAGGACCATCCGGGGTGAACCGCTGTATTCATCGGTGAGATAGACCCACATCCAGTTCTGGGTGGAGCCCTTCTGGCCCGGTTCATCGATCACCTGGATCCGGGTTTCGTCTCCGTGTAAATATCTACTCCGGAGCAGCTCTTCTTTCATCAGAGCGTAGAGTGGCTGCAGATACCGGTCCGCGCATTGGATGATCCAGTTCGCCATGGTCTTTGTGGAAAGGTTCAGGTCGTACCGGGCGAATTCCCGTTCCTGACGGGCAAGCGGCATCCCGTTTACATACTTGGCATTCATGATGCCCGACACCAGGGATGGCGTTGCCACGCTGCCTTTCAGAAGGGACGGCGTTTTTTCCGGCCGCTTCATGGCTCCGCATTTCGGGCAGCTGTATACAAAGGTCACTTCTTCCACGACTTCAAACCGTGCGGGAACGAATTTCAGCCGTTTTACGGTTTCCTTTGTGACAACCTTATATTTCGTATTGCAGTCCGGGCAGTAACGGTCTGCCCCTGTCAGCTTGTACTCGATCACTTCGGTTGTCTCAAAGGAGGAAAGGTCTTTCTCCTTTTTGCCGGAACGTTTCTTCCTCTTGTAAGAAGACGGATGGACCTCTTCCAGGTCCGGTTCCGGGGCATTGGGATCCGCTTCCTGCTCTGCCTCGTTGAAAAGATCCAGCTGGGTATACCCGTCCGCATATTTTTCGCTGGACGCTCCAAAGCGTTTCCTCTGGGCAAGGGTAAGGCGGTCCGAGAGCATGGCGTTCAGGAATTCCAGTTCCTTTGTTTTCTCTTCCAGGAGCTGGATCCTCGTTTCCTGTTTTTCCAGGGCCTCTTTCTGTTTCTGATAATGCCCCTGCATGATCTTTACCAGTGAAAGCATATCATCCCTGCTCATCCTGTTCAGTTGTTCCTCTGTAAAAATCGGATCCATCGTGCCGCCTCATCTTTCTGAAATCTCTATGGACAGTTTACCATAAAAAGGAGCTGGTTTCTATTGGAAACTGCTTTCAGGAGCAGAGGAAAATCTGCGTAAAATCAAGGAATTTTCGGCTTTTTGCGAATTGACAGGAAACGGGCTCAGACCACGATCTTTGGGTGGCGTTCTTCAAAAGCGCCGCTGGGATTCAGGGACAATCCATCGCACAGCCAGTGGATCTCTTTGAGAGTCACTTTCCGCAGTTCATCCGGTGTGTCCGGCCAATGGAAGGAATTCCGGTCCAGGCGTTTCATCAGGATCCAAAATCCGGAACCGTCCCACTGGAGGATCTTAATCAAGGTGCGTCTGCGATTGCAGAATGCGAACATACAGCGGGAGTACGGGTCGAGATGGAATTTCAGTTTGATGATTGCGGCTAAACCGGTATAACTCTTGCGAAGATCCGTAACCCCGCACGCCAGATAGACCGTTGTGCTTCCTGAAAAATCAAGCATAGTTCTTCAAAGCCTGGAGCAGAGCAGTCATCAGCCTGGCAGGACAGTCGGCACCCACTTCAATCCGGATGTTTCCCGGAAGAAAGATCGTAATAGAATGATTTCCTGCCGGAGCGTTAAACTGCAGCTCCTGTTCCGACGGGAGCTTTGCGAACACCGGATCAGAAAAAGATTCCGTTCCAGTAGTTCCTGACTGGATCTTACGGATCCAATAGCCCAGAGTAGACTGTGGGATCTCATTCTGCTGACACCAGTCTTTGCGGGATAAGCCGCTTTCCTGGAAAGAATGGACTCGATCAGCCCAGAGATCAGTTTTTGAGATTTTATTGCCATCCATCTCTATTGGTATCACCTCCATCATTTGAGAACATCTTATCAAATGCAGGAAGGGATTTGAAGATACGGATGATTACCTACTTAC
>NZ_NFIF01000045.1:0-2539 GCF_002161645.1 Blautia sp. An46
CGATGGACAGCACCTTGAAAACAGAATGACCGTCCGAAAAGGAATACCCCGGCTGGGGAAGCACCGCAAGGAACCGGACTTCGGGACAAAATGTCCCGAAGCTGCGGGGAGCGTGCCAAAGCTGGAAATCCTTTCGGGGAAAACGGCAACGGAAAGCAAAATGGAGGGAACGCATGAGAAATAACCCCTATAAAGACTTGCCGCCGCTGGAACGCAGGCCGGACGGTTCCCTTTACCGCATGACACCGGCACAGAGGAAACAGGCGGCCAGCCTGATACGCCGGGAGTGCTGTTGCTGTGAGGACGGCAACTGCATTGTCCTTGACGATGGGGACACCTGCACCTGCCCGCAGACGGTTTCTTTCTCGGTCTGCTGTAAGTGGTTCCGCTGGGCGGTCTTGCCGCTGGACGGGACGCTGGAAGCGGAGATTTTCCGGGATAAGGACTTGAAACGCTGTGTGGTCTGCGGCGGTGTGTTCGTCCCCAAATCCAACCGGGCAAAATACTGCCCCGGCTGTGCCGCCAGAGTTCACAGGCGGCAGAAAACAGAAAGTGAACGGAAAAGGAGGTCTGCTGTGGACAGTTAGGAGCGAAAAAAGCCTTGATTTATCAGGCTTTGCAAGCCCCAAACCGGGGCAGGTGGTATAAAGTATCGCCCGCCCCGGAAAACGGGCTTCTAACCGTCCACAAAACGCACTATGACAAATACCATCTATATCCATCAGCCGGAAAAGGCGTTCAGCTTCACCCGGCTCCCGAATTTCCTCTTTGAAGCCCCCACATTCAAGCCCCTGTCCAACGAGGCAAAGGTTCTGTACGCCTTTATCCTGCGCCGGACAGAGTTGTCCCGCAAGAATGGGTGGGCGGATGACTGCGGACGGATTTTCCTGTATTACCCCATCTGCGAGGTGGTTGACCTGCTCCACTGTGGGCGGCAGAAAGCGGTGAACACCCTGCGGGAACTGCAATACGCCGGACTGGTGGAAATCCAGAAACAGGGCTGTGGAAAACCCAACCGCATTTTCCCAAAATCCTATGAAGCGGTTCCAAACACCGACTTCAAGAAATCCGGTTCTGGTACGCCGGAGGACTGAAAACCGTACCCATGAAGTACGGAAACCGCCCCTCTTGAAGTACGAAAACCGGACGGTATATAGAAATACAAAGATTAAAATGATTTATTTATATCCATTCCATTCCTATCGTATCAGAGATAATTCCGGCGGGATTTTCCCTGTGGAAAACCCCGGATAGGAAAGGAATGGGGAAAGGAGCAGAATGGCACAACACGCAATTTTGCGGTTTGAGAAGCACAAGGGCAACCCGGCAAGGCCGCTGGAAGCCCATCACGAAAGACAGAAAGAACAATACGCCAGCAACCCCGACATTGACACAAGCCGGAGTAAATACAACTTCCATATCGTCAAGCCGGAGGGACGCTATTACCACTTCATTCAGAGCCGTATCGAGCAGGCTGGATGCCGGACGAGGAAAGACAGCACACGGTTTGTCGATACGCTGATAACCGCCAGCCCGGAGTTCTTCAAGGGGAAATCCCCAAAAGAGATACAGGCGTTCTTCCAAAGGGCGGCAGATTTCCTCATTGGCCGGGTAGGACGGGAAAATATCGTGTCGGCGGTGGTACACATGGACGAGAAAACGCCCCACCTGCATTTGACCTTTGTTCCGCTGACAAAGGACAACCGCCTGTGCGCTAAGGAGATTATCGGCAACCGGGCAAACCTGACGAAGTGGCAGGACGATTTTCACGCCTATATGGTGGAGAAATATCCCGACTTGGAGCGTGGGGAAAGTGCCAGCAAGACAGGCCGGAAGCATATCCCCACCCGGATTTTCAAACAGGCGGTTTCCCTCTCCCGGCAGGCAAGAGCCATTGAAGCCGCCCTTGACGGCATTAACCCGCTGAACGCCGGAAAGAAAAAAGAGGAAGCCCTCTCCATGCTGAAAAAGTGGTTCCCGCAGATGGAGAACTTCTCCGGGCAACTGAAAAAGTACAAGGTCACAATCAATGACCTGTTGGCGGAGAATGAGAAGCTGGAAGCAAGGGCAAAGGCCAGCGAAAAAGGAAAGATGAAAGATACGATGGAACGGGCAAAGCTGAAAAGCGAACTGGACAATTTACAGCGGCTGGTTGACCGTATCCCGCCGGATATACTGGCGGAACTGAAACGTCAGCAGCGTCAGCATGGAAAGGAAAGGTGATAGATATAAGCAGAAATTTTCGCCGCCTTTGTGCGGCATTGTACCTTGAAAACTGAATATGGAGGACACTGGATGGCAAAAAGCGAAAGCGATATTTTCACACCCCGGACAGGGCAGGTCATACAAGCAGAGAACGGCACGCAGTATTTTGTATGTGGGAACAACCGTATAAAAATCTCCGAACACTTCGCCGCAGGCGGGAAGCCCCTCGGTGATCTGATTGTAGATGTGGTGCGGCATACCGCAGAAAAAGCCGCTTCAACCTGATAGCCCATCATTGATAACACGCCCACGCTTATGATATAATTGCCATAGA
>NZ_NFIF01000046.1:0-1988 GCF_002161645.1 Blautia sp. An46
TACCTGACTTCCGTCGTTTTTCTCCAAACCTAGTACTCAGGAGTCAAGCAGCATACAGTTTTTGAAGAGATTTTCAACCTCCTTTTCGGACAGATATAGTGCATCCAGGGTTGTCAACCCAGTCAGCTCTTTGACTTTTTCGTTGACAGCCTGATCCCTGGATATGTTGATATAGGAGTCTTTTTCTATTTTTACCACCCGGAAGTCACGCATAAAGTGTATCAAATCGTAGGAATTGATCTTGTTTTTAAAGACTTTGATCTCTAATACCCTTAAAAGAAACAAGCTAAGGTAGCAGATTAAAAAATGCCCATAGATTGTTTCTTTTTTATGTACATAAACCGGACGGGCGTCCAGATAAGACTTCGTGATCCGGAAAGATTCCTCGATCTTCCATAAGCTGTGATAGGTCCGATAGACCTGGAGCGGATCCATATCCAGCTCTGATGTGACCATAAGGTTGTATCCGGCATACTTCAGATCTTCCTCAATCTTCTCCTTATCAATTTCTACAACAGGCTTTATCCTTTTCCCGTTTTTGTCTATGTTTGTGATCTTCACGTATTTCGCAGAATCCCCTAGTTCTTCCCGGGCCACGGTTTTGTAAGTGGCATAGCCGGAAGCTTTGTCTGCCATTTTTCGGATCTCCGCTTTTTGCTTTTTCGCCAGTGCAGGGTTGTAAGACACGATCCTTTTTTCGGTCACTGAAAAAGTCTTTGTGGTGTCTTTTCCGGTCTTAGGATCATTTTCTTCAAAGTGATAAGAAAAGGTATCTACGCAGGATTTGAGGCGGAATAAGAGATTCCCATCTTTGTCCCTGTAATCCTTCCATACATTTTCATCGTTTTCCAGGATGAGCCATTTCTTTTCTTTCTGGCTTAAATTCCTGCCGTGTACAGACTTGGAAAAAATATACCCGTCATCCGCTTCTTTCGCGGCAGCATAAATATTCCTGGCGCAGTTGAGCCCTTTATCTGCGACCTGCACCGTCTTTCCGGAAACTTTATAGCGGCCCTTCATTTCCTCGATGATCTTCCGGATATAAGGTTTTTCAGATTCATTTCCGGGATACATCTGCATGGCCACCGGCACCAGGTCTGCATCCAGAAGGAGCGCCTGTCCGATGACTGGGTCATGCCGGTTTTCTTTGGAAGGGCCTTTCTGCTTATCCTGATAGGGCAGGTCGATCTCGAAATAATAATTCGTACAGTCAAAAAATACATTGCCGAAATCCCTCTGATAGTACTGCTCATAGCAATGGTTAAAGAGTTCGATATATTTTTTATAGGATCCGCCGATAAAAGATAACCCGTCGTAAACCTGATCTTCCGAGATCGGGGAACTGTTGTAAAGATGAGGAAAAACGGCAGAAACAGTTTTTGCTTTGGAGCATGGACAGATAACCCTGGAAAAAATAAGCTGGGCGATCATATCATAAACGCTGAACTGGAAGCGCATCTGGGCAGCCAGGATGTCTATGACATTCCGGACATTCAGTTCTTCTAAAAGTGTGTGGAGGAGAAAATGACCGAGGTTGTATTCCACAGGGGCAGTAAAAGCACGGGGGCGGGTCTTTTCTGCGAGAGCAGCAGCACGGTCTGCATTTTTTTTGGCAACAAAGTCAGTATAATAAGCGACAGGATCGGGGATTTCGTCAGAGATAAGATCCTGGACATAGCCAAAAGCCATGACACTATTTGAACGTGGCTGTTTCTTTTCTTTATCCCAGTGGGACTCATACATTTGTAAATAGATCCCTTTTTTCTTTTTTTCTTTTCTTAAATAGTATGCCATAATTGACCTCCGAACAAAGTGCTATAGAGTACTATTATTATAACATATCAAAAAAATTTTTCCAATAAAAAAAGCCCCGAAAGGGCATTAAAAATCTGTTGTAAATAAAGGAAAAATCGAGGGACGGAAGAAGAAACGAAAAAAGAGAAGAAAAGAAACGCCGGAAATTTCCTAGTACTACGACGGAAAACGGG
>NZ_NFIF01000047.1:0-1592 GCF_002161645.1 Blautia sp. An46
CTCCTGCGTCTCCGCCGGGTCCTCACTTCCTTCGTCCCGCCTGCCCATAACCAGGGTGTCAGCTTTGCTCCTGTGCAGGGTCTTGCCCTATGGAAAATATACCTGCCGACTACTGGCTCATTCTTTGTCTTACATTTACTGACTTCCGGCACGCTTCCTCATTCCGGCACCTTGCGGCGGACGTTTCCCCGTAAATGATTCCACCTGCCTCCAGCTGTCCTGCCACAGCTGAATTCAATCCACTTCTTCCTCTTCATGGGCTCAATTCAACTGTGACAAGCATGGATCAACGATTCCTGTTTTACTTTATTACGCTGCCTGTATCTGGGGCCTGCGGATATCTCCCATCATTTTTTCCGGGTTATAATCCACCCCTTTGGTCAGTATCACATAAAAGATCCTGATCACTTTACATGCGATTGCCACTACGGACTGCATCTTCTTCAAAGGATTCTCTTTGCGTGTCCGATAGTACTCGTGGATCGCTTTAAACTCCGGATTCCTCCCGATCAGTGACAGCGCTGCTTCATACAGCACATATCTCAGGCGTTTCCGGCCTCTGTAGCTGATCCGGCTTTCGCCTTTATGCTTTCCTGACTCATTCGACACAATCGCATATCCTGCCAGCTTCTGCAGCTGTTTTGGATCATCGAAACGTCTGATGTCCCCTACTTCTGCAATAAATCCACTGACTGTGACCAGTCCAACTCCCTTGATTGCCATCAGTTTGTCGATATATGGGATCTCTTTCAATTTTTCTTCTATCACCCCAAGCAGTTCTTCCACTCTTGATGCATATACATCCATATCTTTCAGCAGGTTCTTCAGTTCAATCCTTGCCGCTTCCGGCGCTTCCTTACTTCCAACGCTGTGCTCTGCAGCCGATACCAGGGTCTTTGCCCTCTTCATTCCGGCGCCTCTCAGTTTTGCGTCCCTCCAGATCCTGTTTACGCCTTCCACTCCCAGTTTACAGATATCCTCCGGCAGCGGTGCTGTCTCCAGTACCATCCTTCCGCTGACCGCCTTTAGATCCCTGTAAACGTCTTTATACTCCGGGAAATAGATGGAGAACCATCTGGCGATCCGGTTTTTGGCTCTGGTAAGCTCTTCCTGTGCCTGGAACCGCATGTTTGACAAACTCCTGATCTCTGCATAAACGCCAGTAGGTATATAAGGATAAGAGAAACGTCCTTCATTCACAAGACTGGCGATCGTCTTTGGGTCTTTGCGGTCATTCTTGTTGGGATTATTGTCGTCCAGTTCTTTCGACTTTTTTACGTGATGGGGATTTACATGCACCGGCCTCATTCCATTGTCCTGCAGGAATTTTCCCAGGGCGAACCAGTAATGACCGGTTGGCTCCATACCAGGAATCACAACGGATTTGCCATTTTTCTCTAAAAGATCCTCCATCCAGGCTTTGAAGGTCTGAAATCCCGCTTCACTATTGCTAAACTCAAAAGGCTTTTTGGTAAATTCATAATTCCTCCAGTCGAAAGCACGGACAAAATGAGTTTCACTTCCAACATCAATACCAACAATTAAAGTTTTTTCAGTAATGGATGCAATTTTTGCGTTTTGTGTGTTATACT
>NZ_NFIF01000048.1:0-1424 GCF_002161645.1 Blautia sp. An46
CTCCGGATCAATGGATATTTGCTCCTCCCCGAAGCTTATCGCAGCTTATCACGTCTTTCATCGGCTCTTGGTGCCAAGGCATCCGCCCTGTGCTCTTTTTTGCTTGGCCTCTTCTGATGTTATAGCGTTAACATCAGACGGCTTGTTGGTTTTCTTTCTCTCACTGCTCTCGCAGTGCCTCGTTTTCGTCTCTATCTTACGTTTAACGTATCATCAAGAAATGAATGTTTTACATATGCGGTTTTCAAGGTACAGTGCGCAATAAAATCAAAATGACATTTGGAATGCTCGCATTCCGGAATGGCTTTTTATATTTTATTGTATAGGGTGCCTGCTTGCGACTGAGGCAGCTTCGCTGCCGATGTGCGGGCTGGCACACTGCTGACTGATGTTTTATCAGCCATTAGAAGATACAAGCCTTTATACCCTCTAATCACTGGTAAAACCAGCTATCCAAACAGCGCTTCCCCGCTGATGTGGGTTACACCTTCTATGGTGCCGTTCTATCTCATCGCCTTTTCCCCGGCTCTTTTTTTGGGGTTCCCGGCAGCCACCTGCTTTCCCATGCCGTCTCCAGCATAGTATCATCGGCCGCTTCAGTCTTAACCGTCGTGTTCGGGATGGGTACGGGTGTTTCCCCGAAGCGCATCGCCACCGGAAAGTTTGAGCACTTAGTGAAGACAAGGCTCTGCCGCAGTCTGAACTTAGCGCGAAACTTGTTCGCTGCAACTTATGACAATTGGGCTCTGCTCAATTGTATAATGAGAGCGAGTCTCCGACGAAGCTCGAATTTAGTGCAGTCGAACTTCCTTTTGTGCTGTTACCAAGTTTTTCTTGATAACTCAACAGTGAAACACAAATACCTACTTCTTCTTCCGCTTTAGCTGGATTGCTCCAGACGAAAGAAGGCATTCTTTTCCTTAGAAAGGAGGTGATCCAGCCGCACCTTCCGATACGGCTACCTTGTTACGACTTCACCCCAGTCATCCGTCCCGCCTTCGGCAGCTCCTTCCTTTCGGTTGGGTCACTGACTTCGGGCGTTACTGACTCCCATGGTGTGACGGGCGGTGTGTACAAGACCCGGGAACGTATTCACCGCGGCATTCTGATCCGCGATTACTAGCGATTCCAGCTTCGTGCAGTCGAGTTGCAGACTGCAGTCCGAACTGGGACGTTATTTTTGGGATTCGCTCCCCCTCGCAGGCTCGCTTCCCTTTGTTTACGCCATTGTAGCACGTGTGTAGCCCAAATCATAAGGGGCATGATGATTTGACGTCGTCCCCGCCTTCCTCCGGGTTATCCCCGGCTGTCTCCCTAGAGTGCCCATCTTACTGCTGGCTACTAAGGACAGGGGTTGCGCTCGTTGCGGGACTTAACCCAACATCTCACGACACGAGCTGACGACAACCATGCACCACCTGTCT
>NZ_NFIF01000005.1:0-191295 GCF_002161645.1 Blautia sp. An46
AGAAAGCTTCCTGTATACTATAAATCAAGGAGTTGACCAAAGAAAATACCTCAAGTAAATTTAGATTATTACTGACCTGGCGAGTTGGTAAAATCTAAAAACACAAGAGGTATCTGAAATGAATAGTAAAACAAAAAGAGCAAACAATCAAGTTAATTCTGTGATGAATATACAGGAACAGAGGGAGATGGTAGAAAAAGCGAACCGTATACTCAGTGAAATGAGATCCTTTACCTGGAGAGATCTCGAAACTCAGGGGAAATTCAGCAAGAATGAGAAACTCTCCTTCATCAGCGATGACATGCTGATCGTTGGATGTGACATCGGCAGTGAGACACATTATGTCAGGGCAATCGATACAAGGGGCAGGGAACTGAGCAAGAAGGCGCTCGCATTCGAAAATGATGCTGAGGGATTCCAAAAGGCCCGTGACTGGGCGGTACAGCTTGCGGCTGCAAATGATAAGAAACAGATCGTCTTAGGGCTTGAACCCACCGGCCATTACTGGTTCTGCCTTGCGGCATGGATGATCTCAAACGGGATCAGCGTAGTCCAGGTAAACCCCTACGCCGTGAAACAGACGAAGGAACTGGAGGATAACAGCCAGCAGAAGGATGACCGGAAAGACCCGAAGCTGATCGCAAACCTTGTGAAAGACGGGAATTACGGAATGCCGTATCTGCCGGAAAAAGTATACGCAGAATTGCGCAGGCTCTCGATGTTCCGGGAACAGCTTATGGAAGACCGGAACCGGCACATGAACCGGCTGCACAGGGAGATGAAGATCTACTTCCCAGAATATAAGGACGCATTCGGGAAGATAGACAGTGCATTCTGTATTGCGGTCCTGAAAGAAGCGCCGTTCCCGGAGGATATCCTCCGGCTGGGAGCAGAAGGGCTGCGGGATATCTGGCATAAAGCAAAGCTGAGAGGACGCGGCTACAGCAGGGCTGAGGAGATTGTAAAGTACGCAGAAACAAGCATAGGACTGGAAGAAGGCACAGCAGCCGGAAAGGAAGCAGTGCGGTGGTTTGCGGAGAAGATCACGGAGCTGGACGAAGAGCTTGCAGAAATAGAAAATAAGCTGGAGGGGAAATGCGGGGAGATCCCCCATGCGGAAAACGTATTGGAGATTCCCGGGATTGGCGGGAAGATCCTTGCCGGGATCCTTGCGGAAATGGGCGATATCACCCGGTTTGACGATGTGAAAGAGATCCAGAAATTAAGCGGACTCGGGCTGGTGTCCTGCAGTTCCGGGAAACATAAAGGGGAGACCCGGATCAGCCACAGAGGGCGTAAAAGGCTGAGATACTGGCTGTTTCAGGCGGCGCGGTCAGCGGTGGCGCATGGAGAAGAATACAAATGGATCCATGCTCATTATACAACAAGAGCAGGGAATCCCCTCCAGAAGAAGCAGTCGCTGGTCGTGATTGCGTGCAAGCTCTTACGGGTGATCTATACGATGCTGAAGACAGGGAAAAAGTATGACCCGGAGAAACTGCTGAAAGATATCCGGTATCCGGAGAGCGTGCAGAGTGCGGCAGCATAAACAGCCGGAAAGAGAGAGTCCAGGATCCTGCTGAGTTCCAGAAACATCTGGAGTTGTGCAGGGTTCTGGAAAGGAACCCGAAGGAGACAGGGGGAAAATCCCTGTCAGCAGAAGACCAACCAAGGAGAGGCACAGCGTAGCGTCCACTGAATAGTGCTGTGCGGAACCAGTCAGGTCAGTAAGTAATCAAAGATAAACAAGAGCTGTAGCCGGCAGGAGTTTACTCCATAGGGCATAGACCCTGTTAGAAAGCTTAGCTGGCACTCGGTGTATGAACAGGTGGGACGAAGGAAGTTGGTACGTGATACCATTAGACACGGAAGGTTCACCATCATAGCGGAACAGAGGGGAAATAGCCTTTATAATCATCGATCAAAGGATGCTTTATGAAGTGCACCCATCTATAGCTATTCAGTACAAGATACTATGACTGTTCATCACTTTTGGCTCTGTTTATATGAGGTAACAAGTTAGAAAAAGCCTGAAAAATCAACGATTTTAGGCTTGACATTATAGGAAGGAGAAGGGTGAAAGATATGTTGAACAAGAATATCAGAGATCTGGTACAGTATGGGATTGATACAGGGCTGGTGCCTGAGTGTGAGAGGGTTTATGCTACGAATCTTCTGCTGGATGTATTTCATGAAGACGAATACACAGAGCCGGAGGACCAGGAAGTATGCAAAGACCTGGAGACCATTCTGGGAGAACTTCTAAATGAGGCAGTAAAAAGAGGGATTATTGAAGATAGTATTGGCTACCGGGATCTGTTTGACACCAAAATCATGAACTGCCTGGTTCCCCGTCCGGCCCAGGTTCAGGAAAAATTCTGGAAAGAGTACGAGAAAAGCTCTGAAGCGGCTACAGAATTTTTCTATAAATTCAGTCAGGATACGGATTATATCCGCCGTTACCGCATAAAGAAAGACAGGCGCTGGACTGTGGAAAGCCCCTATGGAACCATAGATATCACCATTAACCTTTCCAAGCCGGAAAAAGATCCAAAGGCTATTGCCGCTGCAAAGAATGCAAAACAGAGCAGTTATCCAAAATGCCAGCTCTGCATGGAAAATGAGGGATATGCAGGAAGACTGAATCACCCTGCAAGAGAAAACCACCGGATCATTCCCATCACTATTAATGACAGTCAGTGGGGATTCCAGTATTCTCCATATGTTTACTATAACGAACATTGTATTGTCTTCAATGGACAGCACATTCCTATGAAGATTGAGAGAAATACCTTTGTAAAACTTTTTGATTTTATCAAGCTGTTTCCTCATTATTTCCTGGGGTCTAATGCAGACCTGCCCATTGTAGGAGGCTCTATTTTAAGCCACGATCACTTCCAGGGAGGACATTATACTTTTGCCATGGCCAAGGCTCCTATGGAAGAAGAGGTTGTTATTCCAGGTTATGAAGATGTAGAAGCAGGCATTGTAAAATGGCCTCTTTCCGTGCTGAGAATCCGGAGCAAGGATGAGAAAAGGCTTATTGACCTGGCAAGTCATGTACTGGAAGTATGGAGAGGATATACAGACGAAGTAGCCTTTGTCTTTGCGGAAACAGATGGAGAGCCTCACAATACCATTACTCCTATCGCCAGAAAGAAAGGGGACATGTTCGAGCTGGATCTGACCCTTAGAAATAATATCACTACGGAGGAAAATCCTTTAGGAGTGTACCATCCCCATGCAGAGTACCACCATATCAAGAAAGAAAATATTGGTCTTATTGAGGTTATGGGTCTGGCTGTCCTTCCTGCAAGACTGAAGGAAGAACTGGAACTTCTGGCAGAATACATATTGGAAGGAAAAGATCCTGCAGAAAATGAAATGCTGGAAAAACACAGTGTCTGGGTAAAGGAATTCCTTCCAAAATATCCTGAGATCACAAAGGAGAATGTAATGGACATCCTTCAGGAAGAAGTGGGGCAGGTATTCGTTCATGTACTGGAGGACGCAGGAGTTTATAAATGTACACCTGAGGGAAGGGAAGCCTTCCGCCGCTTTATAAAGGCTTTATAAGAACAAATACAGAGGAAACAAAAAAGATAGGCGCTCCTGCCTGTCTTTTTTGTTTCCTTTATGCTATACTACAAGAATAAGATAGAAATTATCCAACAACAAGGAGAACAGACATGAAGGAAAAAATCCTGCTGATAGACGGGCACAGTATTTTGAACAGAACTTATTACGGGCTTCCGGATCTGACAAATTCCGAAGGCCTTCATACCAACGCCATATACGGGTTTCTCAATATTCTATTTAAAATGCTGGAGGAGGAGAATCCCGATTACCTTACAGTAGCCTTTGACCTTCCTGCTCCTACCTTCCGCCATAAAATGTATGATGCCTATAAAGGGACCAGAAAGCCTATGCCGGGAGAGCTGCGGGAACAGGTGCCGGTGATGAAAGACGTGCTGGAAGCCATGGGAGTAAATATTGTATCCAAAGAAGGGTATGAGGCAGATGACGTCCTGGGAACTCTGGCAAAGAAAAGCGAAACTCAGGGAATGGATGTGACCATTCTTTCCGGTGACAGGGATCTCCTTCAGCTGGCCACAGAAAATATCTGTATCCGGATTCCCAAGACAAAGGGAGGAAAGACTACTATTGAGGACTATTATGCAAAAGATGTAAAAGAGGCCTACCAGCTTACGCCGCCTCAGATCATAGAGCTGAAAGCCCTGATGGGAGATTCTGCCGACAATATTCCTGGACTTCCGGGAGTAGGTGAGAAAACTGCCACAAAGCTTCTTCTGGAATACGGAACTGCAGAAAATGCTTATGCCCATGTGGAGGAAATCAAGCCCAAGAAAGCCCAGAACGCCTTTCTGGAGCATTATGATCTGGCAGTGCTGAGCCGAAAGCTGGCGACCATCAATACCGACAGTCCTGTGGAACTGGACCGGGAGAAGGCAAGGATCCATAACTTCTACACCCAGGAGGCCTACGAATTTTTCAAGGAGCTGGAGTTTAAAAACTTCCTTTCCAGATTCCAGGATAAGGGAGAACAGATAAAGGCAGAAGAGTATTTCCAGACAGTGACGGATCTTGCCCTTGCAGAAGAAATCTTCAAAAAAGCAGAAGAAAAAGAAGGCATCGGCCTGGAACTTTTGGAAGAGGGAGATAGTTTCCTTGGCCTGGGGCTGTCCTATGAGGAAGAAGAGAAATTTCAGGTGTACTGTTTTCTGCCTCAGGGATTTTTGACAAGGGATTATCTCATGGAGAAGGCTGACCGTCTCTGCGGACATGGCAGACTGGTTGCTTCTCTGGATATTAAGACTATGCTCCGTCACATGGATATCCAGGAGCATACAGCTATGTTTGACGCAGGGATCGCCGCCTATCTTCTGAATCCCCTGAAGTCCCAGTATACTTATGATGATATTGCCAAGGAATACCTGGGAGAAATCCTTCCTGCTAAAGAAGACCTTATAGGAAAGCTTTCCTATGTGAAGGCTTCTGATGAAAAAGAAGAGGAAGTTGCCAAAAGTATCTGCTACATGGCTTATGTGGCGCTGAAGTCTCAAAAGCCCCTTCTGGAAGCTCTGGAAAGCACAGGAATGAAAGCTTTATTTACAGACATTGAAATGCCTCTGCTTTTTACTCTTTCCGATATGGAAAAGGAAGGCATCCGGGTCAATGGTGAAGAGTTGAAGGAGTATGGAGAAAAACTCCAGGTCCGTATCGAAGAGCTGGAGAAAACCATCTGGGAAGAGGCAGGAGAGGAATTTAATATCAATTCGCCCAAGCAGCTGGGAGTGATTCTTTTTGAAAAGATGGGGCTGCCGGGGGGGAAAAAGACCAAGACCGGATATTCTACAGCAGCAGATGTGCTGGAGAAGCTGGCGCCGGATCATCAGATTGTAGCGGATATCCTGGAATACCGGCAGCTTGCAAAGCTGAAGTCTACTTACGCAGACGGACTGGCCAACTATATAGATGAAGGAGGAAGGATCCATTCCACCTTTAATCAGACCATTACTGCCACTGGAAGGATCAGCAGTACAGAGCCAAACCTTCAGAACATCCCTGTCCGGACAGAGCTGGGAAGAATGCTCAGGAAGGTCTTTATCCCTAAAGAGGGTTATGTATTTCTGGATGCAGATTATTCCCAGATCGAGCTTCGCGTGCTGGCCCATATGTCCGGAGATGAGAAGCTGATCCAGGCATACCGGGAGGCCCAGGATATCCACAGGATCACAGCTTCCCAGGTCTTCCATGTTCCCTTTGAACAGGTGACACCTCTTCAGAGAAGAAATGCCAAGGCAGTAAACTTTGGGATTGTCTATGGCATCAGCTCCTTTGGATTGAGCCAGGATCTGAGTATTACCAGAAAAGAGGCTGCTCAGTATATTGAGGATTATTTCAAGACCTATCCAAAGATCAAAGGATTTCTGGACGGACTGGTGAAACAGGCAAAGGAACAAGGATATGTGTCTACTATGTTTGGAAGAAGACGTCCGGTGCCGGAACTGAAATCCAGCAACTTTATGCAGCGTTCTTTCGGAGAAAGGGTAGCTATGAATTCTCCCATTCAGGGAACCGCTGCTGACATCATAAAAATTGCCATGAACCGGGTAAGCAGAAGACTCAGAGAAGAAAATCTGAAGTCAAAGCTGATCCTTCAGGTTCATGATGAGCTGCTCATTGAGACAGCCAGAGAGGAAGAGCCCAGGGTGGCCGCTATCCTGGAGGAAGAGATGAAAGGAGCAGCAGAGCTGTCTGTGGCTTTGGAAGTGGATATGCATACCGGAGAAAACTGGTATGAAGCTAAATAGCGGATTTTTACGAAGGAGGGAAAAGTATGAGAGTAATCGGTGTGACAGGGGGCGTAGGCTCAGGGAAAAGCGCGGTTTTAAATTATATTGAGGCCCATTTTGACGCCAGGATCGTAAAGGCAGACGAAGTAGGACATATGCTGATGATGCCCTGGGGAAAATGCTATGAGCCGGTGGTGAAGCTTTTTGGAGACTGGGTCGTAAAGGAGGACGGCTCTCTGGACCGTCAGGCCATTGCCCAGATCGTATTTAAGGATTCCGAAATGCTGAAAAAGCTCAATGGGATTATCCACCCTGAAGTGAAAAAATACATTGTGAATGAGATAGAAAGATCCAGAAAAGAAGAGACAGAATTCTTCTTTTTGGAAGCCGCCCTTCTTCTGGAAGAAAAATATGATGAAATCTGTGACGAGATATGGTATATTTATTGCGAAAAAGAAGTCCGGATGGAGCGCCTTCGCCGGGACCGGGGATATTCAGATGAACGGATCCGCCAGGTAATGGAAAATCAGCTTCCCGATGAGGAGTATGAGGCTCACTGTGACTTCCAATTATATAACGATGAAGATGTGGCCCACACCTATCTTCAGATCGAGCGAAGGATGAGAACATATTATGAATCTGTGTAGTATAGCCAGCGGAAGCAGCGGCAACTGTATTTACGTGGGAAGTGAGCACACCAGCCTGCTGGTAGACGTTGGGATCAGTAAAAAGCGCATTGAGGAAGGACTGCGCAGCATTGACCGGAGCTGTCAGGAGTGTGACGGAATCCTGATCACCCATGAACACTCCGATCACATTAAAGGTCTGGGAGTGATTTCCAGAAAGCATGAGATACCGGTTTATTGTACAAAAGGGACCATGGAGGCGATCCAGAGGATGAACAGTCTGGGGAAACTGCCTCCTGATCTTTTTCACGTCATCGAGGCTGACCGCCCTTTTCAGATCGGAGACCTTCAGGTAAACCCTTTCGCCATCTCCCATGATGCGGCGGAACCGGTAGGGTACCGGATCAACCAGGGAGAAAAGTCTGTGGGGATTGCCACAGACCTGGGGTATTATGATGAGTACATAGTCCAGAATCTTTCAGGACTGGATGTGCTTCTCCTGGAGGCCAATCATGACGTGAACATGCTTCAGGTGGGAAGGTATCCCTATTATCTGAAGCAGCGTATCCTGGGAAATAAGGGGCACTTGTCCAATGAGACGGCGGGAAGACTGCTTTGCAGGCTTCTCCATGACCGCCTTCAAGCGGTTTTTCTGGGACATCTGAGCCAGGAAAACAATTACGAGGCACTGGCCTATGAGACCGTGTGCTCAGAGGTGACTATGGGAGAAAATCCCTGGACTTCCTCAGATTTTAAGATTACCGTGGCCCACAGGGACAGAATATCCGACCTGGTCACCATTTAGAAAAGGAGCAGAATCATGAAAAAGACAATTATTACTGTAGTGGGAAAAGATACTGTAGGCATTATCGCAAAGGTATGTACTTATCTGGCAGAGAACAGGGTGAATATCCTGGATATTTCCCAGACCATTGTAGATGGATATTTCAATATGATGATGATCACAGATACCAGCCTGTCCCCGAAAAAGCTGGATGTACTTTCCAAGGAACTGGAAGAAGTGGGGAAAGAAATCGGCGTGGCGGTCCATGTGCAGCATGAGGATATCTTTACCAAGATGCACCGCATCTGAGACACCAGGGAGAAAGGACAGGTAAGACAGATTATGATAAATATGTATGAGGTCAATGAGACCAATAAAATGATCGAGCAGGAAAATCTGGATGTGCGTACCATTACTTTGGGTATCAGCCTTCTGGACTGTATTGATTCGGACCTGCAGCAGGTAAACCGGAAAGTTTATGAGAAGATCACCACCCTTGCCGGACATCTGGTGGAAACGGGAGATGAGATCTCCAGGGAATTCGGAGTTCCTGTAGTAAACAAAAGAATCTCTGTTACACCCATTGCTCTTGTAGGGGGAGCAGCCTGCAAATCCTCTGAAGACTTTGTAACCCTGGCTCAGACCCTGGACAAAGCAGCAAAAGAAGTAGGTGTAAATTTCATCGGCGGCTACAG
Organism: Blautia sp. An46; assembly: GCF_002161645.1. Lineage (NCBI taxonomy): Bacteria > Bacillati > Bacillota > Clostridia > Lachnospirales > Lachnospiraceae > Blautia > Blautia sp. An46. The sequence goes on from NZ_NFIF01000005.1 coordinate 8,423, forward strand.
CGCTACCGTGGCAAAGGGAATGACAAAGGCAGACGAGCTGCTGATCCGTTCTATTCCTGAAGCCCTGGCCTGTACAGAGCGGGTATGCAGTTCTGTAAATCTGGGCTCTACAAAAACCGGTATTAACATGGACGCTGTGCGCCTTATGGGAGATATTGTCCTGGAAACCGCCAAGGCTACTGCAGACCAGGACTCTCTGGGCTGTGCCAAGCTGGTAGTATTCTGTAACGCTCCGGACGACAATCCATTTATGGCAGGAGCTTTCCACGGGGTCACAGAAGCAGATGCAGTTATTAACGTAGGTGTTTCCGGTCCAGGTGTTGTAAAGACTGCTCTGGAAAGAGTCCGGGGAAAAGATTTTGAGGTACTGTGCGAGACTATTAAGAAAACCGCTTTTAAAGTAACCAGAGTGGGACAGCTGGTGGCTCAGGAAGCCTCCAAACGTCTGGGAATTCCTTTCGGCATCGTAGACTTGTCTCTGGCTCCTACACCGGCCATTGGCGACAGTGTGGCGGATATTCTCCACGAGATCGGAGTGGAATACGCAGGAGCCCCGGGAACTACAGCGGCTCTGGCCCTCCTTAACGACCAGGTAAAGAAGGGCGGAGTTATGGCCTCTTCCTATGTAGGAGGATTAAGCGGAGCCTTTATTCCTGTCAGTGAAGACCAGGGTATGATCGATGCTGTCCGTGCCAATGCCCTGACCATAGAGAAGCTGGAGGCTATGACCTGTGTCTGCTCTGTGGGACTGGATATGATCGCTATTCCGGGAGATACCAAGGCCACTACCATTGCAGGAATCATTGCAGATGAATGTGCCATCGGTATGGTAAACCAGAAGACTACCGCTGTCCGTCTGATCCCGGTAATCGGAAAAGGAGTGGGAGAGACCGTAGAGTTCGGCGGCCTGTTAGGCTATGCGCCTATCATGCCTGTAAATCCCTACTCCTGTGATAATTTCGTAAACCGTGGAGGAAGGATTCCGGCACCTATACACAGTTTCAAGAACTGATGCTGTAAAAAGGAGAGATTTTCTATGATACAGGGGCTGCTTGCAGCAGTGGCTGTGATTCTCCGATTTGCCTTTCTTTTTGGAATTTATTATCTGATAAAGGGCCTGCTTCTGCTGTCAGGCAGAAGACTGCCTTTGAGAGGAATGGGAGACATGAGCAAAGAAGACTGGGAGAAATGGGCTTCCGGAGAAGGCAGGGTATGCCTTTATTGGGCGGGAGTCCTGCTTCTTGCTTCTGCCTGCTTCTTTCTTTTAAAGACGATATCTTATATTCTGGTACTTGCAGTTTGCGTGCTGCTGGTGCTGGGATATGTGAAGAGAGTGAGAAATAATATAAAATATAGAAAGTAAAACGAAGAATGGACTTTCAGCCAATGCTGCTTCAGGCCTTTTGACGAAAAAGAGACCATCCCGTAAAATCCAGGCTTTTGTAAAGCCTCAGATTTTGTGGGATGGTCTCTTTTCTCTTTTAAGAAGGGGATTGTCAAGCTATTACGGCCCAGAATAAGGAGACCAGGAACTGGGCGACAGGAATAACCAGGTTACTGTTGTGGCCCAAAATAAGAAAAACCCTTGACATATATCGGTTTCCAATATACTATATAGTTAATCTATATATAGATAACCAATATAAGGAGTGATGTACATGGCGGCAAATAAGGCCTGGATATCAGGCAGCGTAAAAATGCTGTTATTAAAGCTGTTGTCAGAAAAAGATATGTACGGCTATGAGATGATTACTACACTGCGAAAGCGTTCCCAGAACGTGTTTGAATTGAAAGCAGGGACTCTTTACCCTCTCCTTCACACCATGGAGGAAGAGGAACTTCTGACTTCTTATGAGGAAGAATTTCTGGGGAAGACAAGGAAGTATTACCGGATTACGAAAAACGGGGAGAAACTTCTGAAATGTAAGGAAGAGGAATGGGAGGAATATTCTTCTGCCGTAACTGCTGTACTGAAATGGGAGGGCTAGGACATGGAAGAATATTTAAAGACACTGTTGGAGCAGATCCGGTGTAAAAAAGCCAGAAGTCTCATAGAGGAAGAGCTGAGAGGCCATCTGGAAGAACAGATAGAAGAAAACCGGATGTCAGGTATGGAACCGGAAGAAGCGGAAAAAGCCGCTGTCCTGGATATGGGAGATCCGGTCCAGACGGGAATCTCTCTGGATGGAATCCACCGGCCCCAGATATCCTGGAGACTGGTGATTCTTGTAGGAGCAGTCAGTCTTCTGAGTATTGTCCTTCAGATGGCAGCAGGACTCAGCCAGAATCCTGCTGGAGGAATAGCTGGAGGACTGGACCACAGCCTGTATGTAATTTTTGGTTTTGCCCTTATGCTCATAGTTTATCGGATGGATTACAGTTTTCTTGGAAGAAACGCTCTGTGGGTGACTTTGGGTTTCATCCTGATGCTGCTTTTCTTTAGAATATTGTCCATGCCGATTAACGGAACTTATATATGGCTATCCATCGGGAATGTCAGTATTTCACTGGGAGCTTTGCTATATTTATGGCCTCCTTTATATGGAGCTCTTCTTTATAGATATTATGGGCAGGGATATAAAGGAGTTGCCAAGTGCTTTCTGTGTACCTTATTTCCTCTATGGTATGCCTGGACTTTCCCTGATATAGGCCTGGCTTTCGTTATTTTTTTTGTAAGTATGATCCTTTTGTCTCTTGGGATTATTCAGGGATGGTTCCGGATCAAGAAGGGAAGGACTCTGGCTGTTATATGGGGAGCGTCTATTCTTCTGCCGGCTTTTTACCTTTTGTGGGGAGTGTTTTTTCATGGATTTGAAGCTTATCAAATGGAACGCCTGACTGTGTATTTAAGGGGAGAAAACAGGGCAGTCAGCATGCTGGCAGGCAGCCGCTGGTTTGGAAAAGGTGCAGAAATGGATGTTGTAAAAGCAGTTGAGTATAACAGTGACTATATACTGAGCTATTTATGCTCCTGTTATGGAATCCTGGCGGCTGTTTTTATTGCGGTTTTAGTTCTCGGACTGATTTTCGCAGCAATAAAAATTGCAGGGAAAGGGAAAAACCGTTTTGGGAAAATGATTGGCTTTGCCAGCGGACTGTCTCTGCTTCTGCCGGCAGGAATCAATGTCCTGGTGAATCTTGGGCTGATCCCTGGGATGAACACCTTTCTGCCTTTTCTGTCTAAGGGAAATTCCTACCTGTTGGTATCCTATATTCTGCTTGGGCTGATGTTAAGTGTATACCGGTATAAAAACATCCTTTCAGAAAAGGCATGCCGGAAGGCAAAGCCGGCGGTAAAATAAGAAAATCAGAGAATTACAGGAGATTTTTGCAGATCGCTGACAAAGGTCTTCTGTGATTTTTCTGCTTTTATGGTTTTACAGATCTGCTAATTGACGCAGATACTTTAAAGGACTACAATATTATTAAAGCAGATGACATGAATGGAAGTGATGGTGAAAAATACATTCATTGTTCATGATATAAGCTAAGGAGTGGTTAAATGGATTTAAAAATATTCCAGACACTATGTGCAGAATCTAAAATTATTTGGACACAACATGGCTTAGAACGAATGCAGGAACGTGATATCAGTCGAGCAGATGTTAAAAATGGAATTGCAAGTGGAGAAATCATTGAAGAATATCCGGACGATTATCCTCACCCAAGCTGTTTGATTTTTGGGTATACTGTTAACGGCAGGATTTTGCATATTGTAGCTGGATGTGATAGTATAAATGTATATATCATAACAGCATACTATCCAGACAGCAGAAAATTTGAAGATGATCTGAAAACCAGAAGAAAGGGGAAATAATTATGTGTATGTTTTGCAAGAATGCGACAACTGTTCAAAGCACTACAACTCATGTGGTAAACTATAAAAACTGTATTATTGTAATTAAAAATGTTCCCTGTCTTGAATGTGATCAGTGCGGCGAGAAATATTATACAGATGAAGTGGCTGAAAAACTGGAAGTAATTGTAAATATGGCTAAAAAGCTGATGCAGGAGATTGCAGTCATTGATTATCAGCAGGCAGCATAAATAAGAGACAGCAATTCCCCAGCAACCGCCCAACATGTATGATGACATACTTGCTTGACTAGCTGCTGGCGGAATTAAGAAAATCAGAGAATCACAGGAGATTTTTGCAGATCACTGACAAAAGTCTTCTGTGATTTTTCTGCTTTTACGGACTCATACAGGTCTGCACAGAACAGATCTTTTTCAAAAGCTTTTCTGCAATCTTCCGGAAGCATTTTCCGATAATCGGCAGCTTTGGTGATCACAGGGATCCGGCTGCTGTCCTGAAGCATGCGCAGAAGAGAGGAACTTTCCTTTCGGAAGCCCAGGAGCCGTACATAGCCGGGAGTTTCTGACATATCCTCCTTGGTGATGGACAGAAGGATATGGAGGAGAGCACGGCTGATCCGGGTATAAGTCATTTCTCTGGTTTTTAAAAGAGAAATAAACTGAGAAAAGGAAGCAAAATGATTTCGTTCCCTGATGATCCTTCTGGCCAGGTCTAAAGACACATCGGCAAAACCAGCAAGCTCTTCCGGAGTATGGAGCAAAAGCCGGTATTTCAGAAGAAGAGAAAAATCATCTTCCGTTACAGGAAGGTCCCAGGACAGTAAATCTTTTGTAAAAGCAGCCACAGAATCCGGCTGGGTATAGGCCAGAAGTTTTTCTAAAGGCATATCCTCGTATTTTGGACCAGTAAGGAGCCGACGGACAGCGGTGGCGCTGGAAAGGGGCTGAGAGAGGCTTTCGTCGTGATATCCGGCCCCTTCTCTTTTTACAGTAACAGGAGATATCCGGCTGTTCAGCCGGGAAAGGGCTTTGCAGTATTCAATTCCCAGAAGATTGTTAGGACTGTCCAATAAATTTTCGATTCCGGAAAAAAGGGCATCTCCGGAGAAACTTTGGTCGTGACGGGCTTCCAGATATTTTTTTAATGCTGATTTTCTTGCAGCAGGAAAGGGAAGTCCTTCTTTTAATGAATCCCGCAGGAAGTTTTGAAATTCTTCAGGCTCCTTGTCTAGGACTTGTCCCAGCTTCTGACAGGAAACAACGTCTCCGGATTCGCTGCCAAAGCACAGGTGATCCACGCAATCCAAAGCGTCCAGGATTCCTACGGCCCCCTTGGAGAAATATTCGGCACTTCCGCAGGCCCAACAGGAGGGCAGCTCCAGCACTGCGTCAGCCCCTCCCAGAAGAGCCATTCGGGTTCTGGCATATTTATCAAAGACAGCAGGAGCTCCTCTCTGGACAAAGTCTCCGCTCATGATCACAAGGACATACCGGTCACCGGTGAGTTTCCGGGCTTGCTTTATCTGATAGCCGTGGCCTTTGTGAAAGGGGTTGTATTCTGCAATGATTCCTGTAATAGCTTCCATAAGAAACTTCCTTCCTTAACATTTCATACATTTTCACAGAAAGTGATTTGCATTGTGATACCACCCAGTATACAGGAACAGCCGGGAATTTGGCAACGGCTTGTTTGGAAAAGAATACAATTTTCCCGGGAAAATCCCCAACACGCTCTTGTATGGCCTTTTAAAACGTTGTATAATATCACTAAATGTGGGGTCTTTTTTAAAGGAGCTGCCCCAAGAACCCCTATGTCAGGAATATTTATACATTTTATGCGAATTTGTCGAGCACAGCTTTGAGACCATAGGCTCAAAGTTGTGCGGACTGAGCAATAAAATGTATAAATATTCTCGATACAGGTAAATTGGGCGGTTTTTTCGAGAAGTCCTCACCTGAGATTATCTAATGATAGCGGAGGAAGAAAAAATGAACGTATTAGTAGTAAACTGCGGAAGTTCATCACTGAAATTCCAGTTGATCAATTCTGAGACAGAAGCCGTTGCAGCTAAAGGCTTATGCGAGCGTATCGGACTTGACGGGAGACTGGTATACCAGCCTACAGGCGGAGAAAAAGAAGTTACAGAGGCAGCTATGCCTACTCACACAGAGGCTATTAAGATGGTACTGGACGCTCTGGTAAATCCTAAGACAGGCGTATTAAAGAGCCTGGACGAGGTAGAGGCTATCGGTCATCGTGTTCTTCACGGCGGAGCAAAGATCTCTGACTCCTGTATTATCAATGATGAAGTAATTTCTGTTATTGAAGAGTGCTGCGACCTGGGACCACTTCACAATCCTGCAAACCTTATGGGTATCCGGGCATGTATGGAGCTGATGCCGGGAAAACCAAACGTAGCTGTATTCGACACAGCTTTCCATCAGACTATGCCTGAGAAAGCATATATGTATGCTATCCCATATAAATACTATGACAAATACAAAGTTCGTAAATACGGTTTCCACGGAACTTCTCACAGATTCGTTTCTAAAGAGACTATCAAATTCCTGGGCCTGGATCCGGAAAACTCTAAAGTGATCGTTGCTCACTTAGGAAACGGTTCTTCTATCAGTGCAGTAGTAAACGGCAAATGTGTAGATACTTCCATGGGCCTTACACCTCTGGAAGGTCTGGTAATGGGTACACGTTCCGGCGACCTGGATCCTGCTGTTCTGGAATACATCTGCAACAAAGAAAATATCAGCATATCTGAGATGGTAAGGATCCTGAACAAAGAGTCTGGCTTACTGGGACTTTCTCAGGGACTTTCCAGCGACTTCCGTGACCTGAGCGAAGCTATGGAAAACGGAAATCCTGATGCAAAACGTGCTATTGACTGCCTGTGCTACAGAATCATCAAATATATCGGTTCCTATGTGGCAGCTATGAACGGTGTAGACGCTATTGCTTTTACCGGCGGTATCGGTGAAAATGCAGCTCTTGTCCGCAAAACTGTTGTTGACAATCTGTCTTATCTGGGAATCACTCTGGATGAGGAAGCAAATAAGGCAAGAGGAGAGGACAAAGTAATCTCTACTCCTGACTCAAAAGTAACAGTTGCTGTTATTCCTACTAACGAAGAACTGGCTATCTGCCAGGAGACAGCAGAACTGGTAAAAAATCAGAAATAATGGTTGACAAACCTGGGATACCTATGTATAATTGACAAGGTGTGATTAGGAGACTATTATGCTAATTGATTTATCAGAAATTTTATCCCTGGAAGGAAAGACACAGGTTGTGGAAGCGCCTGTTTCCATGGATTCCTTTCAAAGCAGACTGGGAGAATTCCCAGTAGCCGAGAAGGAGCCTTTGACTGTGACTATTACAAACACAGGAAATAAGGTTCTCAAGATAGAAGTCCAAGGTCATATTACAGTAAAGATTCCCTGCGATAAGTGCCTGAAGGAGATTCCTACAGAATTTCCCATAGACATGGAGCAGGAAGTAGATATGAAGGCTTCTGGAGAAGACAGGATAAAAGACTTAGATGAAATTAATTATGTCACAGGTTGCAGCCTGGACGTAGAGCAGTTAGTGCATAATGAGATTTTAATCCATTGGCCTTTAAGGGTTCTATGTAGAGAGGACTGCCGTGGTCTCTGTCCGGTATGCGGCAAAGATTTGAACGAAGGTTCTTGTAACTGTGATCAGTCAAGTCCTGATCCACGAATGGCGGCAATCCGTGATATATTTAGCAAATTTAAGGAGGTGTAACCTATGTCCATCTGTCCAAAGAATAAATCTTCTAAAGCTAGAAGAGATAAAAGAAGAGCAAACTGGAAAATGAGCGCTCCCAATTTGGTAAAATGCAGCAAGTGCGGCGCATTAATGATGCCACACAGAGTTTGCCGTGCATGCGGAAGCTACAACAAGAGAGAGATTATCAAAATGGAAGAAGCATAAAACATGCAGCTTGCAGGTCCTGGGGCGTATGCCTCAGGACCTTATTTGTTTTATAAAAAAGACTTTCGGACTGCCTATAGAATATATGCCCTTCAGGCGGAAATATCTACCGTAACATGGATATAGAAATAATTATTTAATAAAATTGTAATATTTTCAGGAAAAACCTTGCAGACAGTTGAAAAATAAGTTAATATGTTGTCAGGACTGTATAGGCGGAATGCCTGGAAACCTATAGTATTACATTGCTAAAGGGAGTATTGCTATAAGGAGGAATGTTATAGTGAAAAATAAATGGGTAAAAAAAGGTCTGGTTCTTTTTAGTGCAGGATGTCTTGCTTTTGCAATGACAGGATGCAGTCAGATACAGGAACAGGCCCAGGAAATTGTAAATCAGGTGACAAATAGTGGAGATAGTACTGAGGAAGAAGAAACTCAGGAAGAAGAAACAGTAACAGAGCCGGAAGTAGAAGTTGCAAAACCGGAACTGACAACTGACTTGAGCGGATCCGTTACCTATAAAACAGGTGACACTGCAAAAGCACTGACAGTAGAAGCGACTACATCAGATGAAGGCACCATCACATATCAGTGGTATCAGTCCTCCACAAATAAAAATGGCGGGGGTACCCTTATTGAAGGAGCCACAGAAAACAGTTATGTTCCTTCCACAGAGGAGGCAGGAACCACCTATTATTATGTTGTGGCTACCAGCACTATAGGAAATTCCAGCAATGGAGTTACCAGTGCTACTGCAGAAGTGATTGTTACGGCTGATGACAGCCAGGAAGGACAGGAGCAGACAGAAACCTCAGAGGGAGAAACACAGGAAGCAGGAAGTACGGAAAACAGCGATCAGGAGAATCAGGGCTGATTTTATAGATAGTTTTCAGAGGCTGGCGTCTAAAGTGAAACAGACGGCGGCCTCTTGCATTTTTTACAGATGTCTAGTACAATCATTGTTAGTATGACAGGAGGATTGACATGGAGAATTTGATCAGAGTGGCAGTAGATGCTATGGGAGGAGATTATGCTCCCACAGAGGCTGTAAAAGGTGCAGTAGCTGCCGTAAAGGAAAAAGAAAATGTGGAAGTGCTGCTGGTAGGAAAACAGGAAGTGATAGAAAAAGAACTGTCAGCCTGTTCTTACCCCAAAGAAAGGATTCGGGTGATCAACGCCAGTCAGGTGATCGAAACAGGAGAGCCGCCGGTGGCAGCTATCAGAGGGAAAAAAGACTCTTCCATTGTAGTGGCTATGAAGATGGTAAAGAAAGGAGAAGCGGATGCTTTTGTATCTGCAGGAAGCTCCGGAGCTATTTTGGTAGGAGGTACAACCATCGTGGGAAGGATCCGGGGAGTAGAAAGAGCCCCTCTTGCCCCTCTTATCCCTACAAAGAATGGAGTATCCCTTCTCATTGACTGTGGCGCCAACGTAGATGCCAGAGCTTCTCATCTGGTTCAGTTTGCTAAAATGGGCTCAATTTATATGGAGCATGTGGTAGGAGTAAAAAATCCCCGGGTAGGTATCGTAAACATCGGAGTGGAAGAGGAGAAAGGAAACGCCCTGGTAAAGGAAACCTATCCTTTGCTGAGAGAATGTAAAGATATTAATTTTATCGGCAGCATTGAAGCAAGAGAAATCCCTTCAGGAGCAGCTGATGTTATTGTTACAGAGGCCTTTGTGGGAAATGTGATCCTGAAACTGTATGAAGGGCTGGGGGCCACCCTTCTTTCCAAGGTAAAAGAAGGGCTGATGTCTTCCCTTCGCAGTAAGATCGGAGCGCTTCTGATCAAACCGGCTTTAAAGAGCACTCTGAAAAGCTTTGATGCGAGTCACTATGGCGGAGCGCCTCTTCTGGGGCTTCGGGGCCTGGTGGTGAAATGCCATGGAAATTCCAAAGAGACCGAATTTAAAAATTCCATCATCCAGTGTATCTCTTTTAAAGAACAGCAGATCAATGAGAGAATTGGAGAAAACCTTTCGGTTTCTAAAGAAGAGAAAAAAGAAGGATAAGGAGGGCATGTCATGGAATTGGAAAAATTACAGAAGATAATTGCTGAAGTTTTAAATGTTGATACTGCGGAGGTGGCTTTGGACACCACTTTTGTAGATGACTTGGGAGCGGATTCTCTGGATGTTTTCCAAATTATGATGGGCATTGAAGAAGAATTTGACATTGAAATTCCCACAGAGGAGGTAGAACAGATTGTTTCTGTGGGAGATGCAGTAGAAAAGATCAAGAAATTAGTAGGCTAAGGATCAGGGATGTCTTCGGAGCTGGGGGAATCTTGAATACAGCAGAAGGCATCCCATTTCCTTGCGAAGGAGAGCGTATGAAAGATACAAGAAAATTTTTGGAGTTGGAAAAGAAGATTGGATATGAGTTTGAGAACTTTCAGCTTCTCATTAACGCCATGACCCACAGTTCTTATGCCAACGAACACCATATTCCTTACAGCGGGAATAATGAGAGACTGGAATTTCTGGGAGATGCGGTACTGGAGGTTACATCCAGTGAATTTCTGTTCCATAAATTTCAGGATATGCCGGAAGGCGAACTGACAAAGAAAAGAGCCAGCATGGTCTGTGAGCCTACGTTGGCCCTGTGCGCCAGGGAGATTCCACTGGGAGATTATCTTCTTCTGGGAAAAGGGGAAGAGGCTACGGGAGGAAGAAAACGGGACTCTATCGTATCAGATGCTATGGAAGCACTGATAGGCGCCATTTATCTGGATGGTGGTTTTGCTAATGCAAAAGAGTTTATTCACAGGTTTATTTTAAATGATATTGAGAATAAGGAGCTCTTTTATGATAGCAAGACTACACTTCAGGAGATTGTCCAGGGACAGTATGAGGAAGACGTCCACTATGTACTTGTAAAAGAGGAAGGACCGGATCACAACAAGTCCTTCTATGTGGAAGCCGTGCTGGGAAACCGGGTTCTGGGAGAGGGATGCGGCCATACCAAGAAAGGAGCAGAGCAGCAGGCAGCATACTGTGCCATTAAAAAACTGAAGAGCAAAAAGGGTGACTTATGTATCTAAAAAGTATTGACGTGCAGGGGTTTAAGTCCTTTGCCAATAAAATTACCTTTGAATTTCATAATGGCATCACAGCGATAGTAGGCCCCAATGGAAGTGGAAAAAGCAACGTAGCAGATGCAGTGCGCTGGGTTCTGGGAGAGCAGAGTGCCAAGCAGCTCCGTGGAGGAAATATGCAGGACGTTATTTTTTCCGGCACAGAGACCAGAAAACCTCTGGGCTTTGCCTATGTGGCCATTACCTTGGATAACAGTGACCACAAACTGCCCATTGATTATCAGGAAGTGACCATAGCCAGAAGGCTTTACCGTTCAGGGGAAAGTGAATACCTGCTTAATGGTACTGCCTGCCGGCTGAAAGATGTAAATGAACTGTTTTACGATACAGGTATTGGCAAAGAAGGATACTCTATCATCGGACAGGGACAGATTGATAAGATTTTAAGCGGAAAGCCTGAAGAGCGTCGGGAACTTTTTGACGAAGCGGCAGGAATCGTAAAGTTTAAAAGAAGAAAGAATACTGCACTGAAAAAGCTGGAAGAAGAGCAGCAGAATCTCACAAGAGTCCGGGATATCCTGGGAGAGCTGTCCAGACAGCTTGTACCCCTGGAGAAGCAGTCTGAGACGGCCAGGGTCTATCTGAAGAAAAAGGAGACTCTGAAACAGCTGGATATCCAGATGTTCTTGGCAGAGATGGAACGTATCCGCAGCCAAATGAAGGAGACGGAAGGAAAATATCAGATTGTTCAGTCGGATCTGGAAGAGACAGCAAAGGATTTTGAGACCACCAGGACAGAATATGACAGGCTGGAAAAAGAGCTGGAAAAACTGGAGGAAGAAATCCAGGCAGCAAGAGAGGAATCTACAGAGAAGACTTTAAAGAAACAGCAGCTGGAAAACCAGATACATATCCTGCAGGAACAGATAAACTCTGGCCGCCAGAGGGATATCCAGTATGAAGACCGTATGAAAAATCTGGAAGAAGATCTGGAAAAACGGAGAGAAGAAGCGGAAAAATGCCAGGCAGAAAAGGCAGAACTGGCGGAAAAAATCAAAGCCTTCCAGAAGTCTCTGGAAGAAACCCAGGGAACTTTTAAAGACACTGCAATGGAAATCCACAGCCTGGAAGAAAAGGTGGAGAGAGATAAAAATGAGATCATAGAAATCCTGAACCTGCGGGCTTCCACCAAAGGAAAGCTTCAGCGTTACGATACGATGATGGAACAGAATTCTCTGCGCAGAACAGAGTTGAACCAGAAATATCTTACGTTAAAGAGTGAGGCGGCAAAGCTCCAGGATTCCGGGGAAAAGTATCTGGAAGAGAAGAAGGAAATCGAAGAGACTATTGAAAAGCTGATACGCCAGGGAAACCGGTGTGAAGATCAGATCAAAAAGTATCAGGCGGAGATATCCAGGGGAAACCAGCAGCTGGAAGTAGGGCAGACTGCTTACCACAGAGAGGCTTCCAGGCTGGAATCCCTGCGGAATATTACAGAACGCTATGATGGATATGGAAACAGCATCCGAAGAGTCATGGAACAGAAAAAGAGGGTGCCGGGAATCCGCGGAGTAGTAGCAGATATCCTCAAAGTGGAAAAGGAGTATGAAACAGCTATTGAGACAGCCTTGGGGGGCAGTATCCAGAATATTGTTACAGATAATGAGGAAACAGCAAAAGAGCTGATCAGTTTCCTGAAGAAAAATAAATACGGAAGAGCCACATTCCTGCCCCTTACCAGTATGAATAATAAGAAGCCCCTGAATAATCCTCAGGCTTTGGGGGAGCCTGGGGTAATAGGGATTGCCAGTGACCTGGTCAAAGTCGCCCAGGAATATCAGGGCCTTGCCGTGTATCTTCTGGGAAGGACTCTGGTAGTGGACCATATTGACCATGGAATCGCTATAGCCAGAAAATATCACTACAGCATCCGTATGGTGACTCTGGAGGGAGAATCCTTAAATCCGGGAGGTTCCCTTACCGGAGGTTCCTTTAAAAACAACAGCAATCTTCTGGGAAGACGCAGAGAGATTGAAGAACTTCAGGATGCTGTGGAAAAACTGAAAAAAGATATGGAGGATATGCAGAAAAAACTGGAGGAGTACCGGAATAAGAGAAACCAGTGCAGAGACCAGTCAGCCTCCATTCAGGAGCAGCTCCAGGAGCAGTATATCCGGGAGAATACCGTTCAGGTTAATCTGGATTCTATGGGTGGAAAGAAAGAAGAAATCCGTAAGGAATATGAAAGCCTGAAACTGGAGAAGGAAGACCTGGAGAAACAGATCAGAGAAATCCGGGAAAATACATCGTCTATCCAGTTAGAACTGGAGACCAGCGACAGTCAGGAAAAATATCTGGAAGAGGAAATCAATAAAAATCAGACCCTTTTGGAAGAAAAGAAGAAAAAAGAGGCCGAGATTTCCGCAAGTCTGGAAAAAATCCATCTGGAATCTGCAGGCTTTACCTCCAGACAGGGATTTGTCCTGGAAAACCTGAACCGTATCCGGGAAGAAATTATGAATTTTGAGAGACAGAAGGATAGTCTGAGAGCCAGCATGGAGCAGGGCAAAGAAGATATCCTTCAAAAAGAAAAAGAAATCTCCCAGCTCAAGGAGACCATAAAGGCCGGAGAAGAGGAAACCAGGAGAGACCAGGAAAAGATGAAAGAAGCCCTGGGCAGGAAAGAGGAGATGACCAGAGAACACAAAGGGTTCTTTGCCAGAAGGGATGAACTGTCATCCAGAATGAATCTTCTTGATAAGGAGAGTTACCGCCTTCAGGGGCAGAAGGAAAAACTGGAAGAAGAGCAGGAATCCCAGACAAATTATATGTGGGAAGAGTATGAGCTTACATACGGCCAGGCAAAAGAACAGGCTCTGGAAGAGACAAAAGAGAGAAACGAGATCAAGAAGGAGATTCAGCAGATCAAGACAGAGATCCGGCAGCTGGGAAATGTAAATGTAAATGCTATTGAAGAATACAAAGAAATCTCCCAGCGCCATGATTTTATGAAGACCCAGCATGAAGATCTGGTGAAATCGGAAGAAACACTTCTGGGAATCATTCAGGAATTGGATACAGGTATGAGACGTCAGTTCGAAGAGAAGTTTGCACAGATCCGAACTGAGTTTGACAAGGCTTTCAAAGAGCTTTTCGGAGGAGGAAAGGGAACCATCGAGCTGGATGAGGAGGAAGATATTCTGGAAGCGGGAATCCGCATTATTTCCCAGCCTCCGGGAAAGAAGCTTCAGAATATGATGCAGCTTTCAGGAGGAGAGAAGGCCCTTACCGCCATTGCCCTGCTTTTTGCTATCCAGAATCTGAAGCCTTCTCCCTTCTGCCTTCTGGACGAGATCGAGGCGGCTCTGGACGATTCTAATGTTACCAGGTATGCTCAGTACCTGCATAAGTTGACAAAAAACACACAGTTTATTATTATAACACATAGACGCGGTACCATGACGGCGGCAGACCGTCTCTATGGTATCACCATGCAGGAAAAAGGAGTATCCACCCTGGTTTCTGTAGACTTGATCGAGCGCGATCTGGATAAATAGGAGGATATTATGGCAGAAGAGAAAAAAGGTTTTTTTAAACGTTTGGTAGAGGGGCTTTCCAAAACCAGAGAAAATATTGTTTCTGGAATTGATTCTATCTTCAGCGGCTATTCCAGCATAGATGATGATTTTTATGAAGAGATTGAAGAAATTCTGGTCATGGGAGATATAGGGATCAATACCACTACGGCTATTATTGAAAGGTTGAAGGAACAGGTGGCCCAGCAGCACATTAAAGATCCTTCTCAGTGCAAGCAGCTTCTTATGGACAGCATTAAGGAGCAGATGGCGGTAGGGGAGACGGCCTATGAATTCGAAAAACGGAAATCTGTGGTCCTGGTCATAGGAGTCAATGGAGTAGGAAAGACCACTTCTGTAGGAAAACTGGCTGGAAAATTGAAAAGTCAGGGAAAGAAAGTTATACTGGCAGCAGCAGATACCTTTCGGGCGGCTGCAGGAGAACAGCTTACTCAGTGGGCCAATCGGGCTGGAGTAGAGCTTATCGGTGGCCAGGAGGGGGCAGATCCGGCTTCTGTAGTCTATGATGCCATAGCGGCAGCTAAGGCCAGGGATGCAGATGTGCTTCTCTGTGATACAGCTGGAAGACTCCACAATAAGAAAAATCTTATGGAAGAACTGAGAAAAATTTATAAAATCATTGCCAGGGAATACCCGGAGGCTTATCTGGAAACTCTTGTAGTTCTGGACGGAACTACGGGACAGAATGCTCTGGCTCAGGCAAGACAGTTTAACGAGGTAGCCAATGTTACAGGTATCATTCTGACGAAACTGGACGGAACAGCCAAAGGCGGAATCGCTGTGGCAATTCAGTCCGAACTGGAGATCCCGGTAAAATATATCGGAGTGGGAGAGACCATTGATGATCTTCAGAAATTTGATCCGGATGAATTTGTAAATGCTCTGTTTAATACAGGAGCTCAGGACCAGGAATAGATAGAAAGAAGGGCGAGGAATGTTGACATTAGATAAATTTGAAGAGGCAGCAGAGGTTGTAAAGAAAGTTACTCAGGAAACAAAGCTGGTATACAGTGATTACTTCAGCAGCCAGACAGGAAATAAAGTATATTTAAAGCCAGAGAATATGCAGGTTACGGGAGCTTACAAGATTCGGGGAGCTTACTACAAGATCAGCACTCTTTCCCAGGAGGAGAGAGAAAAAGGTTTGATCACAGCTTCAGCAGGAAATCACGCCCAGGGGGTTGCCTATGCTGCAAAAGCATTTGGAGTAAAAGCAGTAATTGTTATGCCTACTACCACACCTCTGATAAAAGTGGAAAGGACTAAGAGCTATGGGGCGGAAGTAGTCCTTTATGGAGATGTGTATGACGAGGCTTGTGACCATGCTTACGAGCTGGCCGAAAAGAACGGCTATACCTTTATCCATCCTTTTGATGATCCGGCAGTTGCTACCGGTCAGGGAACCATTGCTATGGAGATTATCAAAGAACTTCCACTGGTAGATTATATCCTGGTTCCTATCGGGGGAGGCGGTCTGGCCACAGGAGTCTCCACTCTTGTAAAATTGCTGAATCCCAACATCAAAGTGATTGGCGTGGAACCTGCCGGCGCCAACTGTATGCAGGCTTCCCTGGAGGAAGGCGAAGTGGTGACTCTTCCTGCCGTAAATACCATAGCCGACGGAACCGCAGTAAAGCGTCCGGGAGATCATATTTTCCCATATATTCAGAAGAATGTAGACGAGATCATTACCGTGGAAGACGATGAATTGGTAGTGGCTTTTCTGGATATGGTGGAGAATCATAAAATGATCGTAGAAAATTCCGGTCTTCTTACAGTTGCTGCATTAAAACACCTGAAATTCCAGAATAAAAAAGTGGTATCTATTTTAAGCGGCGGCAATATGGATGTGATCACCATGGCTTCGGTGGTTCAGCACGGACTGATCGCCAGAGACAGGATTTTTACAGTTTCAACTCTTCTGCCGGACAGGCCAGGAGAACTGGTGCGGGTAGCTGGTATTATTGCCGCAAAACAGGGAAATGTAATCAAGCTGGAGCATAATCAGTTTGTCAGCACCAATCGAAATGCTGCTGTAGAACTGAGGATTACCATGGAAGCTTTCGGCACAGATCATAAGAAAGAGATATTGGATGCTCTTGAGGAAGCAGGTTTCCGGCCAAAACTGGTAACAGCAAGTCTGTAAAATAGTGTTGGACGGATTGCCAGGAGGCGGACTGCTGACAGGGGAAATCTATAGAAAAGAAAAAGGATGGGAATCCCAGGCGTTTTGCCCGGCGGCCCATCCTTTTTATGTGGAAAGATTTATTTTACAGTAATCAGCTCATACTCCTTATTTCCAATACCAATGGCAACGCCGTGGTCTATGGCAGATTCCCAGTTGGTATCCGGGAAGATGCTGTGGAAGTGATCATGGTGATGAGCAGCCCGTTCTTCCTCATCGCAGTCGCCCAGTTTGCTGTTCTGAATCACCGGCTGAGCATTTACTGCATCAGCGCAGGCTACGTCCAGGGCTACCGGATCAAAAGAGGCGAACATTCCGACATTTGGCACAATGGCAGCATCATTTTCTCCGTGGCAGTCGCAGTAAGGAGATACGTCAATGACCAGATTGATGTGGAAGCTGGGACGCCCCTGAATTACGGCTTTGGTATATTCTGCAATCTTGCAGTTCAGGATGTCGTTGGATTCATCGGAAGCGGCCAGCACAGCATCTTTTGGACAGACACCGATACATCTTCCGCAGCCTACACATTTTTCATGGTCAATATAAGCTTTTTTATTTTCAAACTGAGGAGCGTCATGGGCGCAGATTTTGGCGCACATCTTACAGCCAATGCACAGGTCCTGATCCACATGGGGTTTTCCGGCAGAGTGCATTTCCATTTTTCCGGCTCTGGAACCACATCCCATACCCAGATTTTTTAAAGCGCCTCCGAATCCGGCTGCCTCATGGCCTTTGAAATGGTTCAGGGAGATGACGATATCGGCATCCATAACAGCCCGGCCAATTTTGGCTTCCTTTACATAGGTTCCCCCTTCTACGGGAACAAGGGCTTCATCTGTGCCTTTTAATCCGTCTGCGATCAGGATCTGGCATCCGGTAGTAACAGGGTTAAAGCCGTTGAGGTTAGCACTGTCCAGATGGTCCAGAGCGTTTTTCCTTCCCCCTACATACAGAGTATTGCAGTCTGTAAGGAATGGTTTTCCTCCCAGTTCTTTTACTACATCGGCTACTGCTTTTGCATAGTTGGGACGGAGAAATGCCAGGTTTCCAGGCTCTCCGAAATGGATTTTGATGGCCACATACTTATTTTCAAAATCGATATTTCCAATGCCTGCTGTTTTGATCAGACGCTGAAGCTTCTGGAGCAGATTGTCTCCGTTTTTTGCCCGAAGATCCGTGAAATATACTTTTGAAGAACTCATAATTCTGTTTCCTCCTGTTTTTGAGCTTTTCTACTATTTTAGACAATGGGGGAGAATTATTCAATAAGAATTTTAGCCTAAATGAAGAAAGAGTGAATTTAACTGTTCTCCTGATTCGTAATTTTGTGGTATACTAATGAGCAGTATGCATGCAAAAGATTGGAAAGGAAGGGATTTATGAGAGAGCTGTATATACAGGGAAAAGGAAAGATGGACTGTGAAGGAATCCTGGGAATGCTTCTGGGACTTGGAGCGGAGCCAGAGAAGATTCAGGAAAATCTGGAAATACGTTTCTCCTTTCCTGTCAAAATAGAAGTAACAAAAGTATCAGGAAAAGAATATAGCGCCCGGATCATCACGGAAGCCAGGGAAAAGATAGGACTGGACAGGGCAGAAAAATATTTTGCCGGACAGAGAGGAAAGAAGGGAATAGACAGCAAAGTCTCTGAAATGGCGGTGATGCTCTGGCAAGCTTCAAATATGCCTGCAGGGACTCCTTTTCTGAAGCTGGCAGGGGAGGGGACCTCTCTGGTCTCTCTCTCGGCCTTGGCAGAAGCCATGGAGCTGCTGGGATTTTCCCAGTGCAGGGTCTGGGAACTGGAAGAAGGACTTGGAGCAGGAGAAGGAGGATTGGTGCCCTCAAATGAAATTATGAGAATCCTGGAAAAAAGTTCCCTGCCGGTAAATTTTTCTTGCCAAAAGGAAGAGAACCTTACCCCTGGAAGTGCAGCTTTTCTTGCCGCATACGGAAAACCTGCCGGAGAGACAGGAAGGAAGGAGATCAGGGATTGGGCCTGCGGCGTCTCCTGGGAGAAAGAAAATTCCGGAATCATCCGGGGGGTAATATTAGAAGAAAAACAGGACATTCCGGCAGACGAAAGAGAAAAGGACAGGGTGCAGGTTCTGGAGACCAATGTAGATGACTGCTCCGGGGAACAGCTGGGTTACGCCATTGACCGTCTGATGAAGGCTGGAGCTCTGGACGCCAGCTGCTTTCCGATTTTTATGAAGAAAGGCCGTCCGGCCTATATGCTTCAGGTAATCTGCAAAAAAGAGAAGCAGGAGGAGCTGGAGAATATTATTTTCCGGGAGACTACCAGTATCGGACTTCGCAGATATGAAGAAAACCGTCGGATCCTTCACAGGTCCTTTGAAGAAATAACCTTACGGGACGGACATAAAGTAAAAATTAAGATCTGCTGTCATCACGGAGAGAAATTTTTCTATCCGGAATATGATACAGTGAGGCAAGTCTGTGAAGAAACAGGACGGCCTTACCGGAGTGTTTATGATGAGGCGGCAGCTCTGGCAGGAGGTTACAGCAATGACATATGAAGAGAAAAAAGAACAATTTTATGAGAAAATGAAAGAGTATACCCGACAGGATCTCTGTATCGCTTTTTCCGGCGGAGTAGACAGCAGCCTTCTCCTTATGGCAGCAAAAAGGACTATGGAGAAGGAACATAAGATTTATGCAGTGACCTTTGATACCATGCTCCACCCATCCTGTGACCTGGAAACCGCCAGGCGGGTTGCCGGGGAAGCAGGAGTGAACCATGAGATTCTTTACCTTAATGAGCTGGAACAAGAGGAAATCCGTTTTAATCCGGTAAACCGCTGTTACCTGTGCAAAAAAGCTCTCTTTCAGAGATTGAAGGATTTTGCGGCCCAAAAGGGTGTGTCTCTGATTCTGGAAGGCACCAATGAGGACGATCTTCATGTATACAGACCCGGCCTGCAGGCTATCCGGGAGCTGGGAATCCTAAGTCCTCTGGCAGAGACAGGCTTTACCAAGGAGGAGGTAAGAAGATTGGCGGGAGAGCTGGGAGTATCTGTAGCCAGCAGGCCTTCTACCCCCTGTCTGGCTACAAGGCTGCCCTATGGAGCTGAGATAGAGCCGGAGACCCTGGAAAGGATTGCCAGAGGAGAGGAATTTCTCAGAAAAATCGGATTTCCGGTAGTCCGGCTGCGGCTTCACGGGGATATTGCCAGGATTGAGATCCCAAAAGAAGATTTTGGAAGATTTCTGGACAAAAAAGAAACTGTCGCTGAAAATCTGAAAAACATGGGATTTCCCTACATTACTCTGGATATCCAGGGATTCCGCAGCGGAAGTATGGATGAAAATCTCCAGTAGCAATTCTGGGTGTTTTACCTAATGGCCAGAATTGAAACACTGAAGAGCTGTCAAAAAAATTTTTGAGGTGTCAAGAAAAAACACTTGACACTACGGAAAACCTGATGTATGATAGCCAAGGTGATTGTCAGTGGAAAAAATAGTAGAGCAGACGCTGCTGTATGACTTTTACGGCGAGCTTCTCACAGAACATCAGAGAAGAATTTATGAAGATGTAGTGTTAAATGACTATTCCCTCAGTGAAGTGGCCCAGGAACTGGGAATCAGCCGTCAGGGCGTCCATGACAATCTGAAAAGATGCAGCAGGATCCTTGAGGACTATGAAGAAAAGCTTCATCTGGTGGAAAAGTTTGTTTCCATCCGGGAGAAGATCCGGCGTATCCATAAGCTGAGCCAGGAATGTGAGAGCCTGGACAAAGAAGAGCTGGTGTCCCGGATCGAAAGTATTTCCCAGGAGATTTTAGAGGAGTTATAGCAGATGGCATTTGAGAGTTTAACTGATAAACTGCAGAATGTGTTCAAAAATTTAAGGAAAAAAGGCCGTCTGACGGAAGCGGACGTAAAAGCGGCGCTGAAGGAAGTAAAAATGGCCCTCTTAGAAGCGGACGTCAGCTTCAAGGTGGTAAAGCAGTTTATGAAAGCCGTTCAGGAACGGGCAGTAGGACAGGATGTTATGTCTGGTCTGAATCCCGGCCAGATGGTGATCAAAATCGTAAACGAAGAACTGGTAAAGCTTATGGGCAGCGAGACCACAGAGCTTGCCCTGAGACCGGGAAATGAAGTGACAGTCATTATGATGGCAGGTCTTCAGGGTGCAGGTAAGACCACCACTGCCGCAAAGCTGGCAGGTAAGCTGAAATCCAAGGGAAGAAAGCCCCTTCTGGCAGCCTGTGATGTTTACCGTCCGGCAGCCATCAAGCAGCTCCAGGTCAATGGAGAGAAGCAGGGCGTAGAAGTGTTTACTATGGGTGACAAGAACAGTCCGGTGGACATTGCCAAGGGAGCTTATGAACACGCAAAAAATGAAAAATACAATGTTTTGATATTAGATACCGCAGGACGTCTTCACATAGATGAGGATATGATGCAGGAGCTGGAGAACATAAAAGCGGCTCTCACTGTGGATCAGACAGTTCTGGTAGTAGATGCCATGACCGGACAGGATGCGGTAAATGTGGCAGAGACCTTCCAGAACAAGGTGGGCATCGACGGTGTGATCCTGACAAAGATGGATGGTGACACCAGAGGCGGTGCGGCCCTTTCCATTAAGGCTATCAGCGGAAAGCCTATCCTCTACGTAGGTATGGGAGAAAAACTTTCCGATCTGGAGCAGTTTTATCCGGAGCGTATGGCCTCCCGTATTCTGGGAATGGGAGATGTAATGAGTCTCATTGAAAAGGCTCAGGCCAATCTGGATGAAGAAAAGGCAAAAGAGATGGAACAGAAGTTCCGGAAGAATACTTTTGGCTTTGACGATTACCTGGAGAGTATGAATCAGATGAAAAACATGGGCGGTCTGTCCAGCGTTCTGAGCATGCTTCCCGGCATCGGTTCCCAGGTAAAGGATATTGACAGCATGGTAGATGAGAAAGAACTGGCCCGGAAAGAGGCTATGATCCTTTCTATGACGCCAAAGGAGCGTTCTAATCCTGACATCCTGAATCCTTCCAGAAAAGCGAGGATTGCAAAAGGAGCAGGGGTGGACGTGGCAGAAGTTAACCGCATGGTAAAACAGTTCGAGCAGGCCAAGAAGATGATGAAGCAGATGCCCGGACTGATGGGCGGCAAAGGTGGTAAAAGAGGAAAATTCAAACTCCCCTTTTAACATATAAGAATGAGTAAAGATCAGGAGGTGAAAAGAACATGGCAGTAAAAATCAGATTAAGAAGAATGGGACAGAAAAAAGCTCCTTTCTATAGAATCATCGTTGCAGATTCCAGATCCCCAAGAGATGGAAAGTTCATCGAGGAGATTGGAACCTATGATCCAAACCAGGATCCAAGCGTATACAAAGTAGATGAAGAAGCAGCAAAGAGATGGCTGGCTAACGGTGCTCAGCCTACAGACGTAGTTGCTAAGATCTTTAAGCTGGCTGGTATCGAAAAATAATCGGGAGGTACTTTGTAATGAAAGAATTAGTAGAAGTAATTGCAAAATCTCTGGTAGATTGTCCCGATGAAGTCGTTGTTACCGAGACAGAAGAAAATGACGCAGTCCTTGTAGAGCTTAAAGTAGCGCCTTCCGACATGGGTAAAGTGATCGGACGCCAGGGACGGATCGCAAAAGCTATCCGCATAGTGGTAAAGGCCGCATCTTCAAAGAGCGACAAAAAGGTAGTCGTTGATATTTTGCAGTAAGCGTTTCGCTTATGACAGCATAGAAAGGGCTGTTGCAATAAAAGATTATTGCGGCAGCTCTTCTTTTATATAGGAGAGAAAAAATGGAAGATTTGCTTCAGGTTGGAGTCATTACCACCACCCATGGCATTCGGGGAGAGGTAAAGGTATTTCCCACTACAGATGATCCCCGGAGGTTTGAGAAACTCCCCAGCGTGCTCCTGGATACAGGGAAAGAATTGTGTGAACTGGAAATCCAGAGAGTGAAATATTTCAAACAGTTTGTGATCCTGAAATTCCAGGATGTAGATGATATTAATGAGATCGAACCCTATAAAGGAAAAAGTCTCTATGTGACCAGAGACATGGCAGTGCCTTTAGGAGAAAACGAATATTATATCGCAGATCTTATAGGTATGGATGTTTTTCTGGAAGACGGAAGCCTTTTTGGAAACATAAAAGACGTTATGGAGACAGGGGCCAATGACGTATATATTGTCCAGACCCAGGAAAAAGAAGTGCTGATCCCGGCGATCAAGGACTGTATCCGCCAGGTAGATGTGAAGGAAAACAAGATGGTCATCCATCTTTTAAAAGGATTGGTCTAGGAGGAAGGGTATGAAATTTCATGTACTGACTTTATTTCCGGAAATGATCGAAAATGCAGTCCACACCAGCATTACTGGACGGGCGGTAAAGAAAGGGACCATATCCCTGGATACGGTAAATATCCGGGATTTTTCGGATAATAAGCATATGCGGGTAGATGATTACCCTTATGGAGGCGGCGCCGGCATGG
This sequence comes from Blautia sp. An46, assembly GCF_002161645.1. Taxonomy (NCBI): domain Bacteria; kingdom Bacillati; phylum Bacillota; class Clostridia; order Lachnospirales; family Lachnospiraceae; genus Blautia; species Blautia sp. An46. The sequence continues at coordinate 31,502 of NZ_NFIF01000005.1, forward strand.
TGATGCAGCCAGAGCCTGTATACCGTGCCTGGACATCGGTGGCAGAACCATGCAGTAAAGAGGGAAAAAAGCCCAGATGTATCTATCTGACCCCTCAGGGCAGGGTTCTGAACCAGACACTGGTAGAAGAACTGGCTATGGAAGAAGAGCTGATACTTCTCTGCGGCCATTATGAAGGAATAGATGAACGGGTTTTGGAGGAAGTGGTCACAGACTATGTGTCCATTGGTGATTATGTCCTGACAGGAGGAGAGCTGGCAGCCTGTGTGCTTATCGATGCGGTATCCAGATTTGTGCCGGGGGTGCTGAGCAATGAGGAGTCTTTCCAGTTTGAATCCATCCAGGATAATCTTCTGGAATACCCTCACTATACCAGACCAGAAGTATGGCAGGACAGAAAGGTACCGGAAGTGCTCCTGAAAGGAGACCACAAAAAAATCCAGTCCTGGCGTATGGAACAGTCTTTGGAGAGGACCAGACAGAGAAGACCGGACCTTCTGGAGAAGAACCGGCAAGTGACTGCTGCTGTTTTCAGCCCTACAGGAGGTACCAGAAGAGCGGCAGAGATCTTTACAGAATATCTCACCCAGAATCCCAGATATATAGATTTGACCAGAAGAAAGCTGAGAAAAGAAAAAATAAAATTTTCTTCCAGAGAACTTCTGATCGCAGCAGCACCTGTCTACGGAGGACAGCTTCCGGTTATGGAAGAGCCTCTTTTTGCCAACCTTCAGGGAGAAGGAACTCCCTGTGTTATTATAGCAGCCTATGGAAACCGGCATTATGACGACACACTGGCTCAGATGAAGGAACGTCTGGAGAGCCAGGGATTTATCTGCATCGGAGCAGCCGCCCCCATAATTCCTCATATCTATTCCCCTGTTCTGGGAAAGGGAAGGCCAGATGAAAAGGATCAGCAGATACTCCGGAGATTGGCAGTGGAGATTAAGAAAAGACTGGAAAAAGGCCAGGAAGAAGGTTTCCTTTCTATTTGTCTCCCGGGAAATCCTCGGCCAGAACCGAAACAGATGAAGCCGGTAGAAAAACATTTTGACAGAGGACTGTGCACTAACTGCCAGGCCTGCGTTCAGAAATGTCCTGTAAACGCTATTTCTCAGGAGACCCTGGAAATCTGTGAGGACAGATGTCTGAACTGTATGTCCTGTACAAAAGTCTGCAAGGCCGGTGCCAGAGGATTTGACTGTTCCCAGGTAAGGCAGTATCTGGAGAGTAATTACAGCAGTCCCAGAAAAACAGAGGTTTTTTAAACCTTTTTACTTGACAGGATAGTATCCCCATAGTATAATGATATCCGTTGTGAATGGTGGGAGCAGTGCGCCCTCACTTAAAAAAGAGATGGTCCTCTGCTGCGTAGTGCATTAAGAACATCCAGAGATAAAGGAGAATAATTATGAACGAAATCATCAAAAACATTGAAGCTGCTCAGCTGAAAGCAGAAGTACCTCAGTTTAACGTAGGTGACACAGTAAGAGTACACGGAAAGATCAAAGAGGGAAACCGTGAGAGAATCCAGGTATTCGAAGGTGTTGTTTTAAAGAAACAGGGCGGAAGCAGCCGTGAGACATTTACTGTAAGAAAGAATTCTAACGGTATCGGTGTAGAAAAGACATGGCCTCTTCATTCCCCAAATGTAGAAAAGGTAGAGGTTATCAGACGCGGTAAAGTAAGACGTGCAAAACTGAACTACTTGAGACAGCGTGTTGGTAAAGCTGCAAAAGTAAAAGAGTTAGTAAGATAATATGGTGATAAACAGGGGGCCGCTGTGTGGAGAGACATTCAGCGGCCCCCTGTTTCTTAAACATATAAAAAAGTACCGAGCGAATTTTGCTCATCCACTATATACAGGATTCGGGGGTCAGCATGAAAAAGAGAAAAAAGAAAAAAATACAGAAGATAGAGTTTCAGAGAGAAATGGCTCTGGAGTTTATTAAAAGCGAAAAGGGACGTCCTGTTTTTGCCTGGGTATTCCAGATCGCAGTAACCCTGGCCCTGGCGGCAGTGGTGGCCATCTTTTTTTTCCAGAGTATTGCAATGCAGGAAAGCAGTATGGAACCAACTATAGAGACCGGGGAGAGATTCTTTATCAATAAACTGGCCTATAAATTTACTAACCCTGGCCGGGGAGATATCATCGCTTTCACTAAAGATGGCAGCGATGATGCACCTGTCCATATTAAGCGGGTGATCGGCCTGCCGGGAGAGACTATAGAAATCCGTGATGGCGTTATCTATATTGACGGAGAGGAATATGAAGAGGAAGGAGACCTTCCCCAGATCAGCAATCCTGGTCTGGCAGAAAATGGAGTGACATTAGACGGAGATGAATATTTTGTACTGGGAGATAACAGGAATAACAGTGAAGACAGCCGGTTTGCGGAAGTACAGAATATAAATGAAAAGTATATTGAAGGAAAGCTCTGGTTCTGCTGTTATCCCGCAGACAAGATAGGGTTTGTAAAACATTAGAAAAGCGAGGAAAAATATGAATTATCAATGGTATCCCGGACACATGACAAAGGCGAAGCGGATGATGGAGGAAAACATCAAGCTCATTGATCTGATCATAGAGGTGGTAGATGCAAGAATCCCCATATCCAGCAGAAACCCTGACATTGACCAGCTGGGAAAAAATAAGGCAAGACTTCTCCTGTTGAATAAATCAGATCTGGCAGACCCGGATCAGAATGAAGCCTGGAGCCGTTTTTTTCAGGAAAAGGGATTTCATGTGCTAAAACTGAATTCCAGAAGCGGAAGCGGAGTGAAAGGTGTGCTGCCGTTGGTCATGGAAGCCTGTAAAGAAAAAATCGAAAGAGACAAAAGAAGAGGTATAAAAAATCGGCCTGTTCGGGCTATGGTAGTGGGAATCCCCAATGTAGGAAAATCTACTTTTATCAATGCTTTTGCAGGAAAAGCCTGTACCAAAACAGGAAATAAACCGGGAGTGACCAAAGGAAAACAGTGGATCCGGATCAATAAGAGCCTGGAACTTCTGGATACGCCCGGTATTCTCTGGCCAAAATTCGAGGACCAGCAGGTAGGTGCCAGATTGGCTATGGTCGGCTCTATAAAAGACGAAATATTAAATCTTGAGGAATTATCTCTGGAGCTTCTGAAATATCTCCACAGAGACTATCCTGGGTTGTTAAAGGCCAGATACGAAATAGAAGAATCTCCGGAGCCTCTGACTATGCTGGAGCAGATCGCATCAAACCGGAAGTGCATCCAGAAAGGCGGAGAGCTTGATTATGGAAAAGCCGCAGGGATTCTTCTGGAGGAATTCCGAAATGGAAAGATTGGGCGGATTACTTTGGAGAAACCTCTGATACAGGAGCAGTAAAGAATGAAGAGCATACAGGAAATAAAGGAAGAGTTTAAAAGAGCTGCGCTGAAAGAACTTCCGGCTCTTATGGAGAATTACAGGGAAGACCAGCGCAAAGGGGTCATGAATCTTCTGGAACAGGCTGGGAAACGGCTGGAAAAGCTGGAGGCAGAGAGAGTACGTCTGGAGAAAATGAGAGCCTATGAGCATGAATATGAACATCTGGGTTATGTCTGCGGTATTGACGAGGCAGGAAGAGGTCCTTTTGCAGGACCTGTGGTGGCAGGGGCGGTAATCCTGCCAAAAGACTGTGAAATCCTGGGCCTGAATGACTCTAAACAGATTTCCGAAAAAAGAAGAGAAGAACTCTATGAGGAGATCATAGAAAAAGCAGTGGCTGCAGAAACAGGCTTTGCCAGTCCGGCCAGAATTGATGAGATTAATATCCTGCAGGCCACCTATGAAGCTATGAGAGAAGCAGTAGGAAAACTCCCTGTGAGACCGCAGATTCTTTTGAATGATGCAGTTACTATACCGGGAATAGAGATCCCCCAGGTGCCCATTATAAAAGGAGACAGTAAAAGCCTTTCCATTGCTGCAGCCAGTATTGTGGCAAAAGTTACCAGAGACCGGCTGATGCGGGAGTATGATAAGATCATGCCGGAGTATGGATTTGCGTCCCATAAGGGATATGGCTCCAGGGAACATATTGAGGCATTGAGAAAATATGGCCCCTCTCCTATACATAGAAAAACTTTTATAAGAAATGTTTTTGAGGACAGGACATGACCGGCGGGAGAAAAGGCCCGGACTCTTCTAAGAAGATTGGAAGCCGCTATGAGCAGGCTGCTGCAGATTTTCTCCAGGACCGGGGCTATAAAATTCTGGAGCGGAATTTCCGCTGCCCTGCAGGAGAAATTGATATTATTGCCAGAGAGGGAGAATATCTCTGCTTTCTGGAAGTAAAGTTCAGAAGCGAAAAGGACCGGGGGACTCCCCAGGAAGCTGTGAACGGAAGAAAGCAGCGGAGGATATCAAGAGCAGCCCTTTATTATATGATGAAAAATGGGCTGAGTGATACCACACCCTGCAGGTTTGATGTAGTGGGAATTTTGCCAGAGAAGACCACATTGATAAAGAATGCGTTTTCTTTTAAGAGGTGAATGATGAAAATTAAATGGGACAAAGACACAGAAGAACATATGGCAGTACAGGAAAAGGAAGGGGTCGTTTATCTTACCTATCCGGCATTTGAAAAATTTCCCCAGTTCTGTCATGGCTTTTCTACCAGGCTGGGAGGCGTGAGCCAGGGAATTTACAGCACTATGAATTTAAGCTTTCAGAGGGGGGACCTGGAAGAAAATGTGTCTGAAAATTACCGGCGTATTGCCAGGGCCATAGGCTTTGACCTGGAGGGGGCAGTGTGCTCTCAGCAGACTCACACAGTCAATATCCGTCAGGTAAAAAAAGAGGATGGAGGCAAGGGGATTCTGAAGCCCTTGGACTATCAGGACATTGACGGATTGATCACAGATATACCAGGCATGACTCTCGTAACTTCTTTTGCAGACTGTGTTCCTCTGTTTTTTATGGATCCAGTTCATAATGCTATAGGTCTGGCTCATTCCGGCTGGAAAGGAACAGCGGCCAGAATGGGACGCCATATGCTGGGAGCGATGAAAGAAGCCTTCGGTTCAAAGTCATCAGAGATATATGCGGCTATTGGCCCCTCTATCTGCCAGAAATGTTATGAGGTGAGCCAGGATGTGGCAGAGATTTTTTTTAGAGAGTTTCCCCAAAGCCAGAAGGAAAAACACTTTATTTACAGAAAAGATAATGGAAAATATCAGCTGAACCTTTGGAGAGCCAACGAAATAATCTTTCTTGAGGAAGGGATTCCCAAGGAGCATATTAGTTTTCCCGGAATCTGTACCTGCTGCAACCCGGAGCTGCTCTTTTCCCACAGGGCCAGTAAAGGAAAAAGGGGAAATCTGTCAGCTTTTCTGGAAATCAGGCCGTCAATGGAATAGTTGCATAAAGTTTACAAAGTATCTTAGGCAATATTACATAAATGTTACAAAAAAATGAAAAACCACTGTTCATTTCACAGATTCTATGATATAATCTTAAGCGTTAGTGAAAAGGAGCTTTGGTATGAAGAACAAAACAACTACAAGCCTGCTTATGGGGCTGTTGGCAGTGAGTCTGGCTGCATCCCCCTGTTACGCTTCCACCCAGCAGAAGATTACAGATACTCAGAATGCGCAGCAGGAAAACCAGCAGAAATTGGACGACGCTCAAAGCCGGATCAACAGTCTGGAATCAAAGAAAGACGATCTGGAAGGGTACTTGCAGGAGTTAAATCAACAGCTGGGCGACTTGGAAGAAAATTTGCAGGAAATTCAGACAAAATCAGATGAGACACAGAAGACTTTGGAGAAACTTGAAAAGGAGCTGGAGGCTGCCAAAGAAAAAGAAGCGCAGCAGTATAACGATATGAAGCTCCGCATCCAGTATATGTACGAAAATGCAGAAGGCTCATATGTGGTTATGCTTTTGGAGTCTAACTCTATTTCTGATTTTCTGAGTCAGGCAGAGAATATGTCTCAGATTACAAATTACGACAGGGACATGCTGGAAGAGTATAAAAAGACAACAGAAGAGATACAGGAAAAAGAAGCCAGTATCCAGGAAGAACAGCAGGAACTGGAAGAATTGAAACAGCAGAGCCTGGACAAGCAGGACGAAATCTATGAGGTTGTGAAAACAACCAATCTGCAGATTCAGGATTATGAAGGACAGATTTCCCAGGAAGAGGGAAATGCAGAAAAGTTAATGGCTCAGATTGAAAGCCAGAAGGATACGATCAATTCTCTGATCAAACAGCAGAAAGATGAAGAGGCTGCACAGATTCAGGCACAGCGCCAGGCAGAGGCTGCGGCAGAGCAGCAGCAGGCTGCATCAGAATCTTCTCAGAGCAGTCAGGAGAATACCCAGACAACAACGTCATCTTCCTCATCATCTTCAGAGTCATCCTCAGGAAGCCAGGAAAGTCAGTCCTCTGATTCTGGCAGCGGCAATACATATCTGGGAAGATTCCGGCTTACAGGGTATTGTCCCTGCGCTCAGTGCTGTGGTAAGTCTGACGGAATCACCGCCAGCGGAACTCAGGCTACAGCGGGAAGAACGGTTGCCATGGGCGGTGTTCCTCTAGGAACAAAACTGATGATCAATGGAACGATCTATACAGTGGAAGACAGGGGAACTTCTTATGGACATGTGGATATTTTCTTTAATACCCATGGAGAGGCTCTTCAGTTCGGAAGCGGCTATGCAGATGTGTACCAGGTTAATTAAATAATTTATACATAACAAAAAACAGAAGGAATTTTCATCCTTCTGTTTTTTTTGATACTTTTGTCAGCTTCTCTTGAGAAGCTGATTGATCTTTTGGGTTGTGCTCCTTACCTTTTCCACAGACAGGTCGTGATTCAGGATATCCATAATACTAGCCAGATATTTACTCATATCTGCTTCCAGGTAGTAAGGTCTTTTCAGAAGCTCCGGATTACGGTAACTCAGGTTTGTAGTGATAACACGATAGATATACTCTTTTTCGTAGTATTCATCGAATTTTTCCAGACCATCGGTGAACAGGCCAAAAGTCGTGCAGACAATTACCCGTCTGGCTTTTCGGTCTTTCAGTTTTTTGGCGACATCCAGCATGCTTTCTCCAGAGGAAATCATATCATCAATGACTACCACATCTTTTCCCTCTACAGAATCGCCAAGGAATTCGTGAGCTACAATTGGATTCTTTCCATTTACAATTGTAGAGTAATCCCTGCGCTTATAGAACATTCCCATATCTACACCGAGAATATTGGAAAAATACACAGCTCTCTGCATAGCGCCTTCGTCAGGGCTGATGATCATCAGATGCTCATTATCGATTTTAAAGTTATCAATAGAGGCGACCATTGTCTTTAAAAACTGGTAGGTAGGCATGAAATTGTCAAAACCGGACAAAGGAATGGCATTCTGCATTCGGGGATCATGGGCGTCAAAAGTGATGATATTGGAAACACCCATCTGCACCAGTTCCTGAAGGGCAAGAGCACAGTCCAGAGATTCTCTCTTGCTTCTCTTGTGCTGGCGGCTTTCGTAAAGGAATGGCATGATCACATTGATCCTGTGGGCTTTTCCTGCTGCTGTAGCGATGATCCTCTTCAGATCCTGATAGTGATCGTCCGGAGACATGTGGTTGGTATGACCGCAGATTTTATAAGTCATACTGTGATTGCATACATCTACCATAACAAACATGTCGGTTCCACGGATGGACTCGCTGATCACGCCTTTGGCTTCACCGGAACCAAAACGTGGGCATTCACAATCAATAAGGAAGCTATCCTCTGCATAGCCTCGGAAATTAAGTCCGGACTGATTGTGGGAATTTAATTCTTTTCGAAATTGAACCAGATGGGCATCTACCTGAGATGCCAGCTGAGCGCAGCTTTCCAGAGCTGCTATTTTGATAGGGGCCACTGGAATAGATTTTTCCAGCAAACTGATATTGATCATAAAGACCTCCATGTAATTTCTTGTATTTTACTTTCTTTTTACATCATACACATTAAGTTATAACATTCGACATAATATCCAGTCAAGGAAAAATATTGCTTTTTTATTGCTTTGTTGGTATACTAGCCGCAGAGCAGCTGGTATTTCCAGCTGCTGCCGGATGAACAGAAACGCTTATTTTTGCGGAAAAGAGAGAGGTATATATGACAAAATCCAGACACATAATCAGAGAAGTGGAAGAGGGAAGCATTGCCTGGGAACTGGAGCTGGAACCTGGAGATGAGCTTCTTTCTATAAATGGAAATGCCATTGAGGATGTTTTCGATTATCACTACCTGGTGAATGATGAAGAAATACTGCTGTTAGTCAAAAAGGCAAACGGAGAAGAATGGGAACTGGAAGTGGAGAAAGAATATGAGGAAGATCTGGGAATCGTCTTTGAGAACAGCTTAATGGACGAATACCGTTCCTGCAGCAACCACTGTATTTTCTGTTTTATCGATCAGATGCCTCCGGGAATGCGGGAAACTCTTTATTTTAAAGATGATGATTCCCGGCTGTCTTTTCTTCAGGGGAATTATGTGACCCTTACAAACATGAGCGATCACGATATTGACCGGATCATAGAGTATCATCTGGCCCCTATAAATATTTCCTTCCATACGACAAATCCGGAGCTTCGGCGAAGGATGCTCCACAATCGATTTGCAGGAGATATCTTTCCAAAGGTGGACAGGCTGTACCAGGCGGGGATTGAGATGAATGGACAGATTGTTCTGTGCAAAGGGATCAACGATGCTAAAGAACTTGAGAGGAGTATAAAAGACCTTTCCCAATATCTTCCTCATCTAAAAAGTGTTTCTGTGGTACCTGTAGGCCTGAGCAGGTTTAGGGAAGGTCTATATCCTCTGGAACCTTTTGATAAGGAGGATGCCTGCAGAGTCATCGATCAGATTGAGATATGGCAGAAAAGGCTGTATGAACAGTATGGTCTGCATTTTATCCATGCCAGTGATGAGTGGTATCTTCTGGCAGAGAGAAAATTGCCGGAAGAAGAGCGGTATGACGGATATCTGCAGCTGGAAAACGGTGTGGGAATGCTGCGGCTTTTAGAAGAGCAGGTGACTGAGGCGTTAGAAGGCCAGGAGGGAGATGACAGAAGAGGGACCCTGGCCTTTGCTACGGGAAACCTTGCTTACCCCTTTATCAGTCGTTATATGGAAAAAATCCAGAAAAAATTTCCAAATGTACAGGTTCGGGGGTATAATGTAAAAAACCGCTTTTTTGGAGAGCAGATAACTGTGTCCGGCCTTCTTACCGGACAGGATCTGATCCAGCAGCTGAAAGGAAAAGAATTGGGTGAATACCTTCTTCTCCCTTGCAATATGCTGAGAAGCGGAGAAAACGTTTTCCTGGATGATGTGACTGTGGAAGATGTGGAGAGAGAATTAAAGGTGTCTGTGAAGATTGTAGGAGAAGAAGGAGCTGATCTTATAGAGGCTGTTCTGAACAGAGAAGCAGGCAGAGAACATAAAAGGAGACAAATGTATGAGCAAACCAATTGTAGCTATAGTGGGACGGCCCAATGTGGGAAAATCCACACTTTTTAATGCTCTGGCGGGAGAAAAGATATCTATAGTAAAGGATACCCCGGGAGTTACCCGTGACAGGATTTATGCCGATGTTACCTGGCTGGACAAAACCTTTACGCTGATCGATACCGGAGGTATTGAGCCAGAGAGTAAAGATATCATTCTTTCTCAGATGAGGGAGCAGGCACAGATTGCCATTGATACGGCGGATGTGATCGTTTTTATTACAGATGTCCGTCAGGGACTGGTAGATGCAGACAGTAAAGTTGCAGATATGCTTCGCAGAAGCCAGAAACCTGTAGTACTGGTGGTAAATAAGGTAGACAGTTTCCAGAAGTATATGATGGACACTTATGAATTTTATAATCTTGGAATCGGAGAACCAGTGCCGATTTCTGCAGCCTCTATGCTGGGGCTGGGAGATATGCTGGAAAAGGTAACAGAGCACTTTCAGGATATTCCCCAGGATGAGGAAGAGGATGAAATCCCCAGGATTGCTGTGGTGGGCAAGCCCAACGTAGGTAAATCTTCTCTGATCAATAAGATTGTAGGAGAGGATAGAGTTATCGTTTCCGATATCGCCGGCACGACCAGAGATGCTATTGATACCAGAGTGGTCTATCAGGATAAAGAATATATTTTTATAGATACTGCAGGTCTGAGAAGGAAAAACAAGATCAAAGAGGAGCTGGAACGCTACAGCATTATCCGTACAGTGACGGCTGTAGAGAGGGCAGATGTAGTAGTTATGATGATCGATGCAGAGGAAGGGGTTACGGAACAGGATGCTAAGATCGCAGGGATTGCCCACGACAGAGGAAAGGGAATCGTCATTGCTGTAAATAAATGGGATGCTATTGAAAAAGATGATAAAACCATATATAAATTTACAAATAAGGTAAGAGAAATCCTTTCCTTTATGCCCTATGCGGAAATTATGTTTATTTCTGCAAAGACAGGACAGAGAATTCCGAAGCTCTTTGAGACCATTGACATGGTGCTGGAAAACCAGACCCTGCGTATCCAGACGGGAGTTCTGAATGAGATTATTACGGAAGCGGTAGCTATGCAGCAGCCTCCTTCTGATAAAGGAAAAAGGCTGAAGATTTTCTATGCTACTCAGGTTTCTGTGAAGCCGCCTACCTTTGTTATCTTTGTAAACAGCAAAGAACTGATGCATTTTTCCTACACAAGATATCTGGAAAATAAAGTTCGGGAGGCTTTTGGCTTTAAAGGAACTTCTCTGAAGTTTATTATCAGAGAAAGAAAAGAGGGGGAATAGAAAATGCTGGAACGTATCGTATGTCTGGTTATCGGATATGCTTTAGGGCTTTTCCAGACATCCTATATTTACGGAAGAAAACAGGGAATTGATATCCGGGAGCACGGCAGCGGGAATGCTGGTACGACTAATGCCTTCCGGACTATGGGAAAAAAGGCAGGAGCTCTGACCCTGTTGGGCGATATTCTGAAGTGCGTACTTGCCATGGCTGCTGCAAGACTTTTGTTCGGCAATAGTTTCGGAGACAATATCCGTCTTCTGGAACTCTATGCCGGAGCAGGCTGCATCCTGGGACATAATTTTCCTTTTTATCTGAAATTTAAAGGAGGAAAGGGAATTGCAGCGTCAGTAGGACTTCTCCTTGCCTTTGACTGGAGAATTTTTCTCATCTGCGCAGTAGTTTTTTTTGCACTGTTTTTTGCCACCCATTACGTATCCCTTTGCTCTCTGGCAGGATATCTGTGCTTTGTGGTGCTCCTTTTTGCTTTTGGACAAACAGGTATGTACCCCTGCAGCCAGCCGGTGCTTTATGAAATGTATGTGATAGCGTTTCTGCTCATGGTTTTGGCATACTGGAGACACAGACAGAACATTGGACGTCTGCTCCATGGAAATGAAAACAAGATTTTTCTCAGTAAAAAGAGGTAAGGGATATGGCAAATATTGGAATCATTGGCGCTGGCAGCTGGGGAACGGCTTTGGGAATACTTCTGGTAAATAACGGACATAACACTACGCTCTGGTCTCACAGACTGGAACAGGCAGAAGAGCTTGCCAGGACAAGAGAACACAGGGAAAAACTTCCTGGTGTTCAGCTTCCGGAATCTCTGGAGATTACCAATGATCTGGAAAAGACCCTGGTGGGAAAAGATATCCTGATCATGGCAGTCCCCTCTGTAGCTGTGCGGCAGACTGCCAGAAGAATTAAACCCTATATACGATACGGGCAGCTGATCGTCAATGTGTCTAAGGGAATAGAAGAGGGAACACTGATGACCCTTACTGACATTATAGAAGAAGAGATACCTGAGTCGGTGGCCTGTGTTCTTTCAGGCCCCAGCCATGCAGAAGAGGTGAGCCGAGGGCTTCCTACCACCTGTGTGGCAGGTGCAAAAGAGCGGAAGACTGCAGAATATATACAGAATATTTTTATGAGTCCTGTGTTCAGGGCTTACATCAGTCCAGATGTGCTGGGTATTGAGCTGGGGGGAGCTTTGAAAAATGTCATTGCTCTGGCAGCAGGAGCAGCAGATGGTCTGGGATATGGAGACAATACTAAGGCAGCTCTTATTACCAGGGGGATTTCAGAGATTACCAGACTGGGAATTGCCATGGGCGCCAAAGCAGAAACTTTCTATGGCCTTTCCGGTATCGGAGATTTGATCGTTACCTGTGCCAGCAGACACAGCCGGAATCGGAGAGCGGGAATCCTCCTGGGACAGGGAAAAACTGCAGAAGAAGCTATGAAAGAAGTAAAAATGGTAGTAGAAGGTGTGTATTCCGCAAAAGCCGGATGGGAACTTTCTCAGAAATACCAGGTTGAAATGCCTATTATCCAGCAGGTATACCAGGTCCTTTTTGAGAAGAAGTCTCCGGACCTTGCAGTTCAGGATTTGATGCTGAGAGACCGGAAAATAGAGTCTTGGGATGTTTCCTGGAAACCAGAGTGATCAGCTGGATAGATGAGATAAAGAGAAATAGAAAGAGGCCTTTTCTCACAGAGGGAAAATAGATATTCCGGTCCCTCTGTGAGAAAAGGCCTCTTTTGTATGGGATATGTACGGTTGGGTTCTTCCAACAAAATGCCATGGCATGGAAGAAAACTTATAATATATAAGGAGCCATGTCTTCGGGAACTCCGGCTACCCGCTGCTGTACATCCATTGCTGTAATAGCAGCCATCTCTTCTTCGGAAAGAACAAAATCAAAGATCTGACTGTTTTCCTCCAGCCGCTCTTTATGCACAGATTTGGGAATTACGCCGATGCCTTGCTGAACAAGCCAGCGCAATCCTACCTGGGCGGGGGTTTTCTGATGATTCTTTCCTATTTCAATCATCAGAGGACTGTTCATATAGGCACCTCTTGCCAGAGGAGCGTAAGCCTGAAGGACAATTCCCTTTTCTTCACAGTAAGTTTTCAATTCAGGATGGTTAAACAGGGGGTGAAACTCTACCTGGTTTACTGCGGGAACTACATCTGAAACAGTCTTCAGCAGTTCCAAGTCTGCAATACTGAAATTCGATACCCCAATAGACTTTACTTTTCCATCTGTCCGAAGTTTTTCCATTACTTTCCAGGTATTTCCAAAACATCCAGGCACAGGCCAGTGGATAAGATAGAGGTCCACATAGTCCAGCCCCAGACGCTCCAGGCTCCGGTTAAAACTGTCTTCTATATCTCCGATTCTCTGAGCAGTATTCCATATCTTCGTCGTGATAAATAAATCTTCTCTTGGTGTGTCAAGAGCCTGTATTCCTTTACCGACTCCTTCTTCGTTTTTGTAGAAAGAAGCTGTATCGATCAAGCGGTAGCCAGAAGACACGGCATCTGATATTGCCTGTTTCAGCTCTCCGTCGTCAGTGGCTTTGTAAACGCCAAGGCCTAACAGCGGCATTTCTCTTCCGTCATTTAGATGAATTACATGTTCGCCAAAAGACATAACACCAAACCTCCTTTTTACAATCGTTGATAGTATACCATGAAAATATGAAGAATGTTAGTCATATTTATTAAAATTCACAATTTATTCAAACACAAATCAAAATTCACAAAGGTCACGGGCTTTAAAATAAGAGGTTTTTACATAAATTATAATTTCGGAAGAAGACGGTAAAAAGGGGAGGGAAAGCACTAAGAAAAATACATAAAATAGCTTGATAAAACATAGTAAACCATGTATAATGAAGCTAATTGATAAATTATTGTCATTCAGTGCGCCCAAATATGATAAAGGGCCTGGAAAGGATGGAAAAATGCATTTAATCAAAGATGAAAATGGTAATGTGATCCCTCATGGAGGGGAGGCTCATCAGCATGAACATTGCGGAAGCTGCAGCGATAACTGCCAGGAGAATTGTTCTCAGGAAGTGGTAGCTTTATTGAATTATATGCTGTCACACAATGAACATCATGCCCAGGAGTTGGATCAGATGGCTGAGAATCTTCAGAAACTTGGAATGGAAGATGCAGCTAAGACGATTAAAGAAGGAGTGGCAGATTTTCAGAAAGGAAATATGCGCCTTGGACTGGCTTTGACACTGGTAAAAGAACACTTAAAGGAGGCGTAGATCATGTGTCTTGCAACTGTTCAGAAAGAAAGTGACAATACCGTAATTTTGAAAATGGTCAGCCGTATCGATGTGGATGGGGATAAAGTGATTCTCCGAGATATTATGGGAGAAACGAAAACCATCGTTGGAAGGATTTTAATGGTAGATCTGGCCAACAGCATTGTGAAGCTAGACTGTGAATAACAAAAGGTTTTATGGGGAAACCCTTAAAATAAAACACAATATGCGGAGGTAAAGACCAATGAAACTAGCAGAGGCTATGAAGGAGAAAATGCTCCTTTCCTTTGAGCTTTTCCCCCCGAAGACCGAGAAAGGCATGGAAAATCTTCCGGGCACGATTGAGCATCTGTGCAAGTATAAACCGGAATATATTTCCTGTACCTACGGCGCAGGAGGGGGAAACGTAGGAGCAAACAGGGAAGTCTGCCAGATGATCAAAAAAGCTGGCCCTATTCCTGTGACTCACTTCACGGTTATCCGTAACACAAAGGAGGGCATCAAAGAGCAGCTGGATCAATATCTGGCGGAAGGCGTAGATCATATGCTGGCTCTTCGGGGCGATCTTCCTCTGGGGGAAACCACTACCTGCGGGGATTTTGATTATGCCACAGATCTTGTGAAATTTGTAAAAGATCAATATGGCGACAAATTCGAAATCGCAGTAGCAGGCTCTCCGGAAGGACATATCGCATGCCGCAGCCTGGAAGCGGATATTTCCGTTTTGAGGCAGAAGCAGGATAACGGAGCTGATTACATCATGACTCAGCTTTGCTGGGACATGGAACAGTTCAAACGCTGGCTGGACGCTATTCGTAAAGCAGGCGTGACCATGCCGGTGGATGTGGGGATTATGCCGATTCTGGATCAGGCCGCCACTATTAATATGGCTCTGTCCCGTAATGGCTGTGTAATGGACCGTGAATTGTCCAGACTCATCTCCAGACACTGGCTGTTCCCGAATCCTTTCAATCCTAAGGACGCAGAGGGTAAGCCCTTTGATATGTTCTATGATAAAAAGGTGAAAGAATTTAAAGAAGAGGGTATCGAGTATACCATCAGACAGATTGATGAGTACCGGGCACTTGGTGTTAATGGTATCCATCTGTATGCGTTGAATAAGTGGAAAGACGTATCTGAAATTATTGAAAGATCCGGACTTCGTACACTTGTTTAAAATTTAAATTCAGGAGGCGCCTGATTTATGGCACATGTAATTGCAGTCGCAGGAAAAGGCGGCGTAGGTAAGACAACATTAACGGGACTGATCATACAGTATCTGGGCGAAAAGGGAAAAGGTCCCATCCTTGCAGTGGATGCGGATGCAAACTCCAATCTTAATGAAGTGTTGGGAGTGGAGGTAGAGACTACTCTGGGAGAAATCAGAGAAGAGGTGGCAGGAGCAGAGATGGCTTCTAAAAACCCGATTCCTTCAGGCGTGTCAAAGGCAGATTATATGGAGTATAAGTTTGACGATGCTCTTGCAGAGTCTGACGACTTTGATCTGCTGGTTATGGGACGCACTCAGGGGAAAGGCTGTTACTGCTTTGTAAACGGACTTCTTCAGGCACAGATTCAGCGACTTGAAAAGAATTACCCCTATATTATTGTGGATAATGAAGCTGGTATGGAGCATATCAGCAGAGGTGTGCTTCCGAACATGGAAACAGCGATTCTGGTCAGCGACTGTTCCAGAAGAGGCGTTCAGGCTGCCGGCAGGATCGCCCAGCTGATTAAAGAGTGCAATATGCACCCCAGACAGGTAGGACTGATTGTAAACAGAGCCCCTGATGGAAAACTTAATGAAGGAACCAGAGAAGAGATCGAAAAACAAGGTCTTCATCTACTGGGAGTAGTACCACAAAATGATACAGTCTATGAGTATGACTGTGACGGGACGCCAACCGTTGACCTTCCCGAAGACTCGCCTGTGAAAAAAGCCATTCGGGAAATTGTGGACAAATTAGAATTTTAAGAGAAGAGGCGACATAAAGGAGGATAACATGAGTGAATTCAGATTAACTACAGTAGAAGAATTTGAAGCTGCTACTGCGAGACTGTTAGAGACAGGTGCTAAAGTAGGCGCTGATTCCTGGCAGGCTCGTGTAAAGAACCAGACACCCCATTGTAAATTTGGTGAAGAAGGCGTTTGCTGCCGTATCTGTACAATGGGACCATGCCGTATCACGAAGAAAGCCCCAAGAGGAATCTGTGGATGTGATGTGCACGGTATCGTAGGACGTAATTATCTGAAGTTTACAGCAGGCGGAGCTGCTACCCATTCCGATCACGGACGTGAGATCTGCCACACTCTTTATGCTACAGCAGCAGATGGATGCTATAAAGTAAAAGATCCTGATAAGCTGATCCGCATTGCAAAAGAGTGGGGAATTGAGACAGAAGGAAAAGACATTTACGACCTGGCTCATGAAGTGGCTTATGAAGGCCTTATGGAATACGGAAAACCTTTCGGAACTCAGAGATTCTTAAAGAGAGCTCCGGAATCCCAGCAGAAACTGTGGGAAGAAAATGAACTGGCACCACGGGCTATTGACCGTGAAGTATCATGCTCCTTACATATGGCTCACATGGGATGTTCTTCCAAACCAGAAGCCCTGGTAAAACAGTCTATCCGTGCAGGACTTTCTGATGGATGGGGCGGTTCCATGATGGGAACAGAGTTTTCTGACGTACTCTTCGGTACACCAAAGCCTATTGAGACAGAAGCGAACCTGGGTGTTATGGTAGAAGAAAACGTGAATATCGTTGTTCATGGACATGACCCAAGTCTTTCCGAAATGATCTGCGAAGTGGCTGACAGTCCTGAAATGGTTGCATATGCAAAAGAAATGGGTGCAAAAGGAATTACTATTTCCGGTGTATGCTGTACCTCTAACGAGGTTGCCATGCGTCGTGGAATCCCAATGGCAGGTAACTTCCTTCAGCAGGAAAACGTAGTGCTCACCGGAGCCTGCGAAGCTATCGTTGTAGATGTGCAGTGTATCTTCCCTGCATTAGGACCTCTGAGCAAATGTTTCCATACCAAGTTCATTACAACATCTCCAATCGCACAGATGCCGGATTCCGAGTTTATTCGCTTTGATGCTCATTCCGCACTGGAAAAGGCTACTCAGATCGTGAAGCTGGCAATTGAGAACTTTAAGAACAGAAAACCGGAACTTGTTTACATTCCTCAGATGAAACAGAAAGCAACTGTTGGATATTCTACAGAAGCTATCGTAAAAGCTCTGGACGGCGTTGCCAATACACAGGTTGACGAACTTGGAACCACAAAACCGCTGCTTCAGTGTATTACCTCCGGTGTATTAAGAGGAGCTGTAGCTATGGTTGGATGTAATAACCCAAAGGTTCGTCCTGACCTGGCTCATATCGAATTGATGAAGAAGCTGCTGGCAAACGACATCATCGTCATTGCTTCTGGCTGTTCTGCACAGGCTGCTGCTAAGGCAGGTCTTATGGATAAGGCAGCAAAAGATGTGTGTGGCGATGGCCTGAAGAGAGTATGCGAACTGGCAGATATTCCTCCGGTACTTCATATGGGATCTTGTGTAGATATTTCCCGTATGCTGGTTCTGGCAGCAACTCTTGCTAAAGATGCAGGTCTTCATATTTCACAGCTGCCGGTTGTAGGCTGTGCTCCAGAATGGATGTCTGAGAAGGCAGTATCTATCGGAAACTATGTTATCGGTTCCGGTATTGATACATTCCTGGGCGTAGATCCATATGCATCAGGCTCCAGCGAAATGGTTGAAATCCTGACAAACGGCACCAGACAGTGGTGTGAAGCAGCGTTTACTGTAGAAAAAGATATTGATAAATTAGGTGATGCCATGATGGCAAGAATCGAAGAAAAGAGAGCTGCCCTGGGCATCTAATAATTCTGAAACATAACTAGGAAAGGTGAATGACATGAAAATAGCGGTTACAGGAAAAGGCGGCGTTGGAAAGACCACTTTTGCCGCAACTCTTGCCCGGCTTTATGCTGACGAAGGAAAAAACGTTCTCGCAGCAGATGTAGACCCGGATGCCAATCTTGGATTGGCTCTGGGGTTTGACGAAGAAACCCTGGATTCTATAGTCCCCATTACTAAAATGAGAAAACTCATTGAAGAAAGAACAGGGGCCGGAGAGGATAATCAGTTCTATACACTGAATCCTAAGGTCAGCGATATTCCGGATACATACTCGAAAGAGGTAAACGGTGTAAAGCTTCTTGTTCTGGGAACAGTGGAGACAGGAGGAGGCGGCTGTGTATGTCCGGAGCATGTTATGCTCAGAAGGATCATCAATAACCTGGTCCTGCACAGAGACGATGTTGTGATCATGGATATGGAGGCCGGTCTGGAGCATCTGGGCCGTGGAACTACAGAATCCATGGATCAGTTTATCGTTGTGATCGAACCGGGAGCCAGAAGCGTACAGACTTATAAAAATGTAAAGCGCCTTGCAGATGATCTAGGGGTCAAACAGGTACGTGTAGTTGCCAATAAAGTAAGAAATGCAGAGGATGAAGAATTTGTCAGAAGCCGTATACCGGCAGAGGATCTCCTGGGCTTCATTCACTACAACACAGAAGTTATGGATGCAGATCGTCAGGGAAAATCCCCTTACGATTTCAGCAATACAGTAAAAGAAGAAATCACACAAATTAAAAACATAATCGATCAGGGATTATGAGATGTTAGGAGGAAAAAACATTGACTTTATTTGAAACAGTATTCAGCGGAAATGACGCTGTCTATGGATTGACAGAAAATGCAATTAATGCTGCTATTGAACAGCACGGTGCTGACAAAGCTGTCAGCTTTCCAAACACAGCATACAGCCTGCCATGCTACTATGCTGTAACAGGTGTAAAGGTTGGCACTTTAGGAGAATTAAAAAATGCTCTGGGCGTAGTAAAAACTCTTATGACAAGAGAAAACAGAACCCATGACATTTTCATGTCCGGTGTTGCAACTGCTCTTTGCGCTGAGTTTATCGAAGTATTAAAATATATTGACGGAGCAACTCCATATGAAGAGCCATGCTACGGACATCTGGCAGATGCTGTGATCCGTGAGCTGGGTGTACCCCTTGTAACTGGAGATATCCCAGGTGTAGCCGTTATCTTAGGCAAAGCTCCTACTACAGAAGAAGCTGTAGCCCTGGTTAAGAGCTATCAGGCACAGGGTATTCTGGTAACACTGGTTGGCGATATCATCGATCAGTTATCAGAGGCCGGTATGAAGACTGGTGCAAACCTTCGTGTTATTCCTTTAGGAAAAGACGTAACAGCTGTTATCCATGTTGTATCTGTTGCTCTTAGAGCAGCCCTGATCTTCGGTAACATCACACCGGGAGATGCAGGAAATCTGATGAAGTACACAATGGAACGTGTTCCTGCATTTGTAAATGCTTTTGCTCCTTTAAACGATGTGATCGTAGCATGCGGTGCCGGCGCTATTGCTTTAGGATTCCCTGTAATCACAAACCAGGAAGGCGTAGCTGAAGTACCAAAGAGCCTGATCTGCCAGCCAGATGTAAGCAAATTCAACGCAACATCTCTGGAAGCCCGTGACATTAAGATCAAAATTACAAATATCGATATTCCTGTTGCTTTCGCTTCTGCATTTGAAGGTGAGATCATCCGCCGCGGCGATATGCAGGTTGAATTTGATGGTTCTCGTGTAGACTGTGCTGAGCTGGTACAGGCTGTAGACGCTACAGAGATTGAAGATCACAAGATCACCATTGTAGGTCCTGACGTAGACGAAATGGAACTGGGAAGTAAGAATACCATCGCCTATGTTGTAAAAGTCGCTGGAAAGAACATGCAGTCTGACTTTGAGCCGGTTATCGAGCGTAAGTTCCATAACTACATCAACTGTATTGAGGGCGTATATCATACAGGACAGCGTGATATGCTCCGTATCCGTATCGGAAAAGAAGCTTTTAACGCAGGCTTCCGTCTGAAACATATCGGTGAAGTACTTTATGTTTCTGTTAAAAACGAATTTGACGCAGTTGTTGATAAATGCGAGGTAACTATCTATACAGATCCTGCTGAATGTACAAGAGTACGTCATGAAGTTGCTATTCCAACCTTTGACAAACGTGACGAGCGTCTGGATACTCTTACAGATGAATCTGTTGATGTTTACTACAGCTGTATCCTGTGCCAGGCATTCTCACCATCTCACGTATGCGTGGTAACTCCGGAACGTCTGGGACTTTGCGGCGCCGTTTCATGGCTGGATGCAAAAGCTACAAACCAGCTGGATCCAAATGGACCTTGCCAGGTGATCACAAAAGAAAGACCTATCGATGAACGTATCGGTGAATACGAAGACGTAAATGAAGCTGTTCAGAAATTCTCTCAGGGTGCTCTTCAGGATGTATCTCTGTACTCCATCATGGAGAAACCAATGACCTCCTGCGGATGCTTTGAGTGTATCTGCGGTATTGAGCCATTCTCTAACGGTGTTGTTATCACAAACCGTGAGTATGCAGGAATGACACCTCTTGGTATGACATTCCCAGAGCTGGCTTCTATGACAGGCGGCGGCGTTCAGACACCTGGATTCATGGGACATGGAAAACACTTTATTTCTTCCAAGAAGTTCATGAAGGCAGAAGGCGGTATCGAGCGTATCGTATGGATGCCTAAGGAACTGAAAGATACCGTTGCAGAGAGACTGAACAAAACAGCCAAAGAGCTGTACGGAATCGACAACTTTACAGATATGGTCGGAGATGAGACTATTGCAACAGATCCGGAAACACTGGTTGCTTTCCTGACAGAGAAAAACCATCCTGCATTGGGCATGGAACCAATGATGTAATAATTTAAAATTAAGCAGTATCGGGAAATGGGAGATGCCTCGCAGGAGGCCTCCCGTTTCCTGTGTAAAAGTAAATTGACAAAAAAACTCCAAATAAGTTACAGAACAGACCGTAGTTTTATAAAGTTTTTTGTATAATATTACAGGGGAAACTTGTCAATATTGCGTGTAATGTAGTATAATGTAGGCGGCAAAATAGAGGGCTGCCATTTTCCTCTTTGCCGTTTATATACAATGGGAGGGTACCTCTGGCGGACCGCCTGTTGTAAAGAATAATATGAAGGAGGCTCATAGAAATGCCGTTTAATCAGAAACCACAGAAGTTCAATGCAAGCATTAATACAGTTGAGATTGGATGCGGAGACAAAGCGATCAAATTAGGAGGAGAATGTACTTTTCCTTTCTATACATTTGATGCTCCTATGGAAAATGCACCGAAGATCGGTGTAGAAGTTTCCGATCTGGGTATTGCTTCCAATATTCCTGGTATCCAGAAGTTTTACGAAGGCGCTTCTACTATCGGAGAAATTGCAAAAAAAGCCGAAACAATGGAAGGCGCTGATTTTGTCTGCCTGCGCTTAGAGGGCGGAGATCCTAACGGAGAAGACAAATCCATTGATGAACTGATCGAAGTTGTAAAAGAAGTTGCAGACGCTGTTACCTGTCCTCTGGTAGTAGAAGGATGCAAAAATGTTGAAAAAGACACAGAACTGCTTCCAAAGGTAGCTGAAGTTCTGCAGGGCAAGAACGCTCTGGTAATGTCTGCAAGAGAAGAAAACTATAAAGCTGTAGGTGCAGCTGCAGGTCTTGCTTACAACCAGAAAGTAGGCGCTGAATCTGCTGTTGATATTAACCTTGCAAAACAGTTAAACGTTGTTATGACTCAGCTGGGAGTTAAAGCTCAGGATATCGTAATGAACGTTGGTTCTGCTGCAGTTGGTTATGGTTTTGAATATGTTGTTTCTACTATGGACCGTATTAAAGGTGCTGCTTTATCTCAGAATGATAACATGCTGCAGATGCCTATCATCACAGCTGTTGCTGATGAAGCATGGAGTGTAAAAGAGGCTATGGCTACTGAAGAGGATATGCCTGAGTGGGGTCCTCTGGAAGAAAGAGGAATCAGCATGGAAGTTCAGACAGCAGCTGCTGTATTAGCATCCGGTTCTGACGCCGTTATCCTGAAACATCCTCAGTCCGTTGCAACTATTTCAAAAATGATTAAAGAATTAATGTAATCGTAAAACAGGAGGATATTAAAAATGGCATTAACAGGTATTCAAATCTTTAAAATGACACCAAAGAAAAACTGTAAGGAATGCGGCTGTCCTACATGTATGGCTTTCGCTATGAAAGTTGCTCAGGGCGCTCTGGAAATATCCAAATGTCCGCATATGTCTGAGGAAGCTCTGGCAGAGCTGTCTGAGGCTACTGCTCCCCCAATGAAAACTATCAAGGTCGGAACAGGCGAAGGAGAATACACCTTAGGCGGAGAAACTGTTTTATTCAGACATGAAAAAACTTTTGTCAGCAAGACAAGATATGCAGTTGCTATCTGCACAGACATGGATGACGCTGCAGTTGATGCGAAGATTGCTGAACTTCAGAAGGTTGATTATGAGCGTATCGGTGAGAGAATGCACGTAGAAATGGTTTACGTGAACTATCAGGACGGTGCAGACAAAGACCGCTATGTAGAAATGGTTAAGAAAGCAGCAGCAACAGGAAAGACTCTGATCCTTGGCTGCAAGGATGCAGAAGTAGCAAAAGCTGCTCTGGAAGTATGCAAAGACGGAAAACCTGTATTAAACGGAGCTACAGCAGCAAACTATGCTGCAATGAATGACCTTGCAAAAGAAGCAGGTGTTGTTTTGGGCGTATCCGGCGCTGACTTAAATGAGATTTATGATACAGTAGCTGCTTTAGAGAAAGCCGGCAACAAGAACCTGGTAATCGATGCTACAGGCGCTTCTGTAAAAGAAGCATACGCAAACGCTGTACAGATCCGTCGTGCTGCTCTGAAAGATCAGGACAGAACTTTCGGCTATCCTACCATCGTAAATACAGCAGCCATTGCCCGTGGCGACAGAAACCTGCAGCAGGCTCTGGCTTCTCTGTTTACTGTTAAATATGGTTCTATCGTTGTTATGGAAACTCTGGATTATGCAGAAGCACTTCCACTGTTTGGTCTGAGACAGAACGTATTTACAGATCCTCAGAAACCAATGAAGGTTGAGCCAGGCATTTACGCATTAAATGGTGCTGATGAGAATTCTCTGTGCCTGACAACTGTAGACTTTGCTCTTACATATTTCGTTGTTTCCGGCGAGCTGGAGCGTTCCGGTGTTCCATGCAACCTGATCATTTCCGATGCAGGCGGACTTTCTGTATTGACAGCATGGGCAGCAGGAAAGCTGTCTTCCACTTCTGTTGCAACTTACATTAAAGAGAATGTAGAAGACAAAGTAAAATGCAGAAAACTGGTTATTCCTGGAAAAGTTGCCGTACTGAAGGGCGATATCGAGTCCAAACTTCCTGGATGGGAAATCATTGTAGCTCCTCTGGAGGCTGTACAGTTAGTAAAATTCCTGAAAGATTTAACTGCTTAATGTTTGCAAAAAGAGCTTGTTAAAAGAAAATTTTTTATAAAAGGAGAAACATTATGGCAAAATTTATTACAATTGGTGAGAGACTTTCCACAACTGCACCTGCAGTAAACAAAGCTTTTACAGAGAGAGATCCTGAACCGATTCTGGCAAGAGCAAAACAGCAGCTGGATGCAGGCGCTGTTTACCTGGATGTAAACATCGGACCTGCTGAGAACGACGGCGAAGATTTAATGAAATGGGTAGTAGAACTCCTTCAGTCAAACTTCGACAACGTTCCTCTGGCACTGGATACTTCCAACAAAAAAGCTATCGAGGCTGGTATCTCTGTATATAACAGAGCAAAAGGAAAACCTATTGTAAACTCCGCAGATGCAGCTGGCAGAATTGAATATCTTGACCTGGCAGCAGCAAACGATGCAATCTGTATCGCTCTTTGCAACGGCGAAGGCCTTGCAAAAGATAATGACGAGCGTATGATGTACTGCCAGACACTTCTTGAAAGAGGTATGGAGCACGGTATGGATGCTGCTGATATCTGGTTCGACCCTTTATTCCTGGTTGTTAAAGGTATGCAGGAAAAACAGATGGAAATCCTGGAAGCTATCAAGATGTTCAGCGATATGGGACTGAATTCTACAGGTGGTCTTTCCAATAACTCCAACGGTATGCCAAAACATATCCGTCCGATCATGGACTCTGCTATGGTTGCTATGGCTATGATGCAGGGACTGACATCTGCTATCGTTAATCCTAACGACAAGAGACTTATGGAGACAATTAAATCCTGTGACGTTCTGAAGAACAATACATTATATGCAGATTCTTATCTGGAGCTTTAATATTACAGATAAAGATGAACATGAGAGAGGAGCTGCTGCACATTTTCGTGCGGCAGTTCCTGTATAAAACAAAGAAAGGCAGAAATTCCTATGTTTAAAGTGACTTTTAAGTTCGGAAGCGGCGAGGATGTCACGACCTTTGCCCAGGAAAATGAGAATCTGCTGGAAGCAGCCCGAAAGGTAAACGTAGCTATCGATGCCCCTTGCGGCGGTAATGCTTCCTGTGGAAAATGCAAAGTAAAAATTCTGGAGGGTAATATAGATTCCCCAAAGACCCGGCATATTTCCGATGAGGAATACAGCGAAGGATGGAGACTGGCATGTGTAAGTAAGGTGACAGGTGATGTTGCGGTACAGGTACCTGATATTGCATCTGCTTACCGCAGTAGAATGAAAGTTGCGGATTTAAGCTCGAATAAAGAAATTGAAATTTTCGAGAATGCAAAAAATGATATAGAAGCAGCAGGAATTGCCTTGACAAACAGCATGGGTGTCCTGGATGTGGAAATGGATGTGCCAACTTTAGACGACACAATGCCGGATAATGAGCGGCTTATGCGGGCTATTAAGAAAAAAACAGGAGCTGCAAGAGTACGCCTTCCGTTCCAGGTGTTAAATAAAATCGCCCGGGTTTTCCGGGAATCTGATTTTCAGGTGTGCTGTGTGATCCGTACCTCTGTGGATAAAGAAGATATTTTTGTCTATGACGTATATCCAAAAGGTGCAGAGGTAGTTATCGGCGGTCTGGCAGTGGATATTGGAACCACCACAGTTTCCGCCCTTCTGATCAATATGGAAACCGGAGAGATTATCGGAAAGGCCTCTGCCGGGAATGGACAGATCCGTTACGGCGCAGACGTGATCAACCGTATCATTGAATCCATGAAACCGGGAGGAAGCAAGAAGCTTCAGGATGCGGTGATCAAAGAAACTATCAATCCAATGATTGAACAGATGTGCAGAGCCAGTGGTTTTAATCCTGACCATATTTACCGCATGTGCGTGGCAGGAAATACTACTATGAATCATCTGCTGACTGGAATGGAAGGAGATCCCATCCGCATGGAGCCTTACATTCCTACATTTTTCAAAACCAATTCCCTGTTTGCATCTGATATTGGTATCCGGATTAACAGAGACGCACATATTATTGTGGCCCCCAATATCGGAAGTTATGTAGGCGGGGATATCACAGCCGGTACTTTGGTAAGTATGCTTTGGAATCGTCCGGAATTTTCTTTATTCATCGACTTAGGCACAAATGGTGAATTAGTCTTTGGAAACTCTGATTTTATGATGAGCTGTGCATGCTCTGCAGGACCTGCCTTCGAAGGCGGAGATATCAGCTGCGGCATGCGGGCTACAGATGGAGCTATCGAGGCCTGTACCATTGACAAAGAGACAATGGAGCCTTCTTATCATGTCATCGGTGAGGAAGGTCAGAAGCCTATTGGTCTTTGCGGCTCCGGGATCATTGATGTGATCGCAGAATTGTTCCGTACGGGCATCATCAACCCTAAGGGTAAATTTATCCGGGAGGGAAAACGTGTGCGCCATGACCAGTACGGCATGGGCAGCTATGTCCTGGCCTTTGAGGAAGAGGCAGGTTCTGTAAAAGATGTGGAAATCAATGAAGTGGATATTGATAATTTTATCCGGGCAAAGGGAGCAATTTTCTCTGCTATCCGTACTATGCTGGCTTCTCTTGATTTCGACGTGGAAATGATTGATGATGTCTATGTGGCAGGAGGAATTGGAAGTGGGATTAATATGAGAAATGCTGTGCGGATTGGCATGTTCCCGGATATTCCCCTGGAAAAATTCCATTATATTGGAAATTCTTCTCTGTCCGGCGCTTATACTATGCTTCTTTCCAGAGAGGCAGAGCGCAAATGCTATGAGTTAGCATCCAATATGACTTATCTGGAACTGTCTGCAGTTCCTACCTATATGGATGAGTTTGTTGCCTGCTGCTTTATTCCACATACGGATACATCGCTGTTTCCGTCCTGTACGCAGGAATAGACTACAAAAATATCCGAGGTGAAAATATGAATTTCGATTATGCAAAAGACAGCAAAGAACAGCGCCCATATGAGCATTATCTGGAGGCTTATAGAGAATTAGAGCCTGAGGAGATCAGTGAGCGGACCGGGTTTCCCTATGATCAGGAGAAAGGTCTGTTTACTCTGCATCTTATGGGAACCACGTACCTTGTTTCATTCCCGGATTATGAGATTCATCATGAGGAGGACTCTGTTGGAGTCTATCCTCTTGAAGAAGCCATGAATGCGAAAATTCTCATTGCCCGCTATATGGCAGAGAGACATGCGGCGCCTTCTTCCGGTAAGTTTATTACTTACCATGAGGTTCCATGGGGAGAGGTGTATTTTAGACAGTTTCAGGGGCGATGCCTTATGCGTCTGGCATTTTCCTATGGGAATAAACTGGAAACGTTCAAAAAGATCATGGAACATTTAGGAGCAGAAAAATCTACAGAAGGAGATTGTTCCTATAAACTGGAATTTATGGACAATCTTTTTATAAAATTCATTCTCTGGGAGGGAGACGATGAATTTCCACCTTCCTCACAGATTCTGTTTTCCGATAATTTTGCCGCCAGCTTTGCGGCAGAAGATTTAGCTGTGGTGGGAGATATTTCCATCAATATGATGAAAGCATTAGAAAAAAAGCTGTCTTAAAAATCAGACAATGTGAAGTAATAGTAGAGTAGGTATTGCGCGTTAAGTGTCATGGGATGGGAAGTTGTCCATGAACGAAGGTGATCCCGGGATCGTCCACGATGTAATATTGCATCCGCTACTACATTAAAGACTTGAGACTATAAATTCTTCTCTTTGGTGTAGTAACTACTATACCAGAGCATAGGTTTCTTTGTGCAGACCAGGACTGGCAAAGGAAAAGAAGATCCTGGTGTGCTGCCAGACAGCAAAAGAGGAGGATTTATAACAGATGAAAAATGCAAATAAAGTAAGAATTATGGCATTTGCAGGCGTGATCATTGCAATGAATATCGTGCTTGCAAGATTGGTTGCTATTAATATCGGACCGACTTTGAGAATCACAGTGAGCCAGACACCTGTTTATCTGGCTGGTTTCTGGTTCGGCCCGGTTGTTGGAGGAATCTGCGGTTTCCTTGGGGACCTGATAGGAAGTCTTCTTCAGGGATATGCGCCAAACCCCTTGATTTCAGTGTCTGCCATTTTGGCAGGTGTGCTTCCCGGACTTTTCCGTCATGTGATGGAGAAAAAACCAGCTTTGTGGAAAGTTGTGGGAATCCTTGTTATACATGGACTCGTAGGAGCATTGGGCTTTACCTGCATCGGTCTCCATATGTATTATGGAACACCTTGGTCTGTGCTTTACGCAACCCGCGTAGTGCAGACAATCATGCTTACGGCTGTTAACTCAGTTCTTGTATTTTTCTTGTACAAGAGCCCTCTTACAGGTTTTGTAAAGAAAAGCATTGCAGAGGGAAAAGGAAAGGTAGGCCAGATAAATACTGCAGATAATAAAAGTATGAAATAGAAAATAATATGGCTGAAGCCATTTTATTTCCCAAAGCAGAAAGTCAGGTGTATATATTACATCTGCACTTGGAGGCTGCTGGGGGAAGCCGGATATCAGTCCTTGGCAGCGCACAAAGTGTTTGATCCTTTCAAGATTGAGGGGAGAGGGAGTTGAGGCGGGTTTGCCTGCTTTGTTCTCTGCCTGCCTAGGATATCCGGTTTAAAATACCAGACAGTAAATATATACAGGGAATATTGTCTGGGCATAGATGGATGCAGAAAGAGCTTCCATCTGTATAGAAAAAGGAGGTATTTGGTATGGGATTCAAATCAGACATCGAAATCGCACAGGAATGTGTCATGGAGCCAATCACAAAGATTGCAGAGAAAGCAGGTATTGATGAAAAATATCTGGAACAGTACGGAAAGTACAAAGCAAAGATCGACTACAATTTACTGAACGAATCCGACGCTCCAAATGGAAAACTGATTCTTGTTACAGCCATCAATCCTACACCGGCAGGAGAGGGAAAGACTACTACCACAGTAGGTCTGGCAGACGGTATGCAGAAGTTAGGCAAGAAAGTTATGGTTGCCCTTCGTGAGCCATCCCTGGGACCTGTATTCGGTGTAAAGGGCGGCGCTGCAGGCGGCGGATACGCACAGGTAGTTCCTATGGAAGATATCAACCTGCATTTCACCGGTGACTTCCATGCTATCGGCGCGGCAAACAACCTGCTGGCAGCTATGCTGGACAACCACATTTATCAGGGAAATGAATTAAACATCGATCCAAGAAAGATCACCTGGAGAAGATGTGTAGATATGAATGACCGTCAGCTCCGTTTCGTAGTAGACGGCTTAGGCGGCAAGACAAATGGAAAGCCAAGAGAAGATGGATATGACATCACTGTTGCATCTGAGATCATGGCTGTTCTGTGTCTGGCCAGCGACATCACAGACCTGAAGGCAAGACTGGGGCGTATCATCGTAGGTTATACATATGGAAAAGCATCTGAAGAGAAACCGGTTACCGCTCATGACCTTCACGCAGAAGGCGCTATGTGTGCACTGTTAAAAGACGCTCTGAAACCAAACCTGGTACAGACTCTGGAGCATGTACCTGCCATCGTACACGGCGGACCATTTGCAAACATCGCTCATGGATGTAACTCTGTCATCGCAACAAAGATGGCTATGAAGTTAGGTGACTACGCCATCACAGAAGCAGGCTTCGGCGCTGACCTGGGAGCTGAGAAATTCCTGGATATCAAGTGCCGTATGGCAGGCCTGACACCAAATGCAGTAGTAATCGTGGCGACTGTCCGTGCTCTGAAATACAACGGCGGCGTTCCAAAGGCTGACCTGAACAATGAGAACCTGGAAGCACTGGAAAAAGGACTTCCAAACCTGCTGAAACATGTAAGCAATATCAAGAATGTATACAAACTGCCATGTGTAGTTGCCATCAACGCATTCCCAACAGATACCAAGGCAGAGCTTGACCTGGTAGAACAGAAATGTAAAGAGCTGGGCGTAAATGTAGCCCTGTCTGAAGTATGGGCAAAAGGCGGCGAAGGCGGAATCGCTCTGGCAAAAGAAGTAATCCGTCTGGTAGAGGAACCAAACGACTTTACATATTCCTATGAACTGGAAGGAAGCATTGAGGATAAGCTGAACCAGATCGTACAGAAAGTATACGGAGGCAAGGGAGTAGTCCTTACTGCCAATGCACAGAAACAGGCACAGCAGCTTGAAAAACAGGGATTTGGCAACTGCCCGATCTGTGTAGCAAAGACTCAGTACAGCTTAACTGATGACCAGACAAAACTGGGAGCGCCTACAGACTTTGAAGTAACTGTCAGAAATCTGAAGATTTCCGCAGGAGCAGGCTTTGTAGTAGCTCTTACAGGAGAGATCATGACTATGCCTGGGCTTCCGAAAGTTCCGGCAGCAGAGCGTATTGATGTAGATGAGACAGGAAAGATTTCCGGCCTGTTCTAATTCAGCCATAGGGAGATATTCTCTTTTATAAGTGGGATACTGCCGTATTAAACAAAACTTGTTTAGTGCGGCAGTCCCATTTTACAAGGACAGCTTGAAGGGAGCGAATTACATATGTTTAAAGATGAATTTAAGGCGGTTGTCAATGGAGGTGTGGGAAAGGTCAACTTTCTGAAGAACAATCCTCTGGGGTATTTTGTTGCGGCAATGGTTGCCGGCATGTTTATCTCTTTCGGAAGTTTTGTTGCCTTTACCCTTGGTGCTGTGATTAATGCAGGAGATGCTGTTTCCTGGACAAAACCGGTGCAGGCTTTTGCTTTTGCGTCAGCCCTGAGCCTTGTAGTCATGGCAGGAGCAGAACTGTTTACTGGAAATAATTTTGTAATGTCTTCTGCAGCATTCAGAAAAGCGGTAAGCTGGGCAGATACCATAAAGCTGTGGGTGGTTTGCTGGATCGGAAATTTGGTGGGATCTGTGATCTGCGTAGCCATTTTCCAGATAACCGGAATTCCCAGTGGTGATACAGCGGCATATTTTGGAAGTATTGCAGCCGGCAAGGTAGGATATGCGCCTATCCCTCTGCTGGCAAGAGCCATCCTCTGTAATATCCTGGTTTGCCTTGCCGTATGGTGTGCAACCAAGATGAAAACAGAATCCGGAAAACTGATCATGATCTTCTGGTGTATTTTCGTCTTCATGGTTTGCGGATTCGAGCATAGTGTTGCTAATATGAGCATTATCGGTGTGGCTCTGGCAAATGGATATGTAAGTATCGGCCAGTACGTATATAATGTTCTGCTTGCTACAATAGGAAACATGATAGGCGCCATTGTATTTGTGGCTCTGCCTTATCATCTGATTTCTAAAGAAAAATAGAATAGAGAGGGCATATTGGAAGCTCTACTCCGCAGGCTTCCATTGCTATAGAATAGACAGTCTGAGTAAACTTGGACTGTCTTTTCTTTATGAGAAAAGTCTTCTGGCAGCGGTATTTTATGAGATGGGCGGACATATGATTAACAACGCAGTAGACCAGTGAAAGGCGGAGAATATATGCAGGATCAGAAGGTGGAGAATTTACTGAACCTGGCTTTGGACGCTACCCCGGAGGAAAGAGAAAAATCCATTCAGCTTAACGTGGGATATGATTCGGCTGCAAATACTTGGGAGCTTATTGTAAAGTATTCGGGAAATCTGAGGGAGGTCCTGGATGAAAGTGTAGAAGTGGTGGAACTTTTGAATGGATTTGCCATTCTAACAGTACCGGAAGATCAGATAGATGCCCTGACCCAGTTAGAACAGATTGAGTATGTAGAAAAGCCTAAAAATCTTTTTTTTGCTGTAAGCCAGGGAAGAAGCGCTTCCTGTATGAATGTGGTGCAGGGTGATTTTTCGCCACTGGGAATATCCCTTACTGGGAAAGGAGTGCTGGTGGCCTGTGTAGATTCAGGTATAGATTATACCCATCCGGATTTCCGGAATCCGGACGGCAGCACCAGGATCCTGCGGCTGTGGGATCAGAGTCTTCCAGGAAGGCCGCCCAGGGGGTACCGGACAGGCACAGAATTTACCGGGGAAGATATTGACCGGATACTTCAGGGAGAAACAGAGGAAGTTGTGCCAAGCCGTGATCTGAGCGGACACGGAACGGGGGTTATGGGAATTGCGGCAGGAAACGGAAGGGCTTCAAGAGGAGTGAATCGGGGAGTTGCTTATGAGAGCAGTATAATGGCAGTAAAATTAGGGAATCCCCGGCAGGGTGGTTTTCCACGGACTACAGAGCTCATTCAGGGAATTGATTATCTGATCCGCCAGTCTTTAGAATGGAATATGCCTCTGGCCCTGAATCTCAGTTTTGGAAATAATTATGGCTCTCACAGTGGAGAATCCCTTATAGAGGTTTATATAGACAGTGTTTCAGACCTGGGGAGAAATGTGATCTGTGTAGGAACAGGAAATGAGGGAGGAGAAGCTCTGCATACTTCCGGGCTTTTGCAGGAGGGGAAAAAAACCTATGTGCAGCTGAATGTAGGAGAGTATGAGACCGGAGTGAATGTGCAGCTGTGGAAGCAATACGTAGATCAGGCAGAGATTGCTCTGATACACCCAAATGGACAGAGAGTGGGACCATTTCAGGAAATACTGGGGCCTCAGAGATTCTCTATAGGAAATACAGAAATACTGATTTATTATGGAGAACCCAGCCCTTATAGCATTTCTCAGGAAATATATATAGAGTGGATTCCTAAGGACAGCTATGTGGACAGCGGTACCTGGAGGCTTTTGCTGATACCGGAAAGGATTGTGGAGGGAAACTTTGACCTGTGGCTTCCAGGCGGCGGTGTATTGAATGAAGATACCAGGTTTCCTTTTCCTACGGCAGATACTACTCTGACTATTCCTTCAACATCCAGAAAAATTGTTTCTGTGGGGGCTTATAACTCAAGGCTGCTGTCCAATATGGAGTTTTCTGGAAGGGGATATACCAGAGTAAACAGGGAAATTAAACCGGATTTGGCAGCTCCGGGAGTAGATATCCTTACTACTGTGCCGGGAGGCGGATACGGGGCAAGAACAGGTACTTCTTTTGCAGCGCCTTTTGTTACGGGGAGTGCAGCTCTGATGATGGAATGGGGGATCATCAGAGGACAGGACCCTTATCTGTATGGAGAAAAAGTAAAGGCCTATTTGAGAAGGGGAGCCAGACGGCTTCCCGGAGGAACTTATCCGAATCCAGAGACCGGCTTTGGGTTTCTGTGTCTGAGGGACAGTTTTCCGGTATAAACCTGGAAATATCCGTTGCAAAGAAAAACTGCCGGGAGTATACTAATACAGCGATTCATAAATAGCGGACATATCTTTTGAGAAAAATCATAGAGAAAGATATAGTTATTTATGATAAACAGATCATTTATTGAAGGAGAAGAAAAATGCTGAAAACACTAAAGAAGCTTGGGGGATATTACAAGCCTTATAAGGGGCTGTTTTTTTCGGATATGTTTTTTGCCATACTGGGAGCGGCCATTACGCTGGTGATCCCGCTTATTGTCCGGTATATTACCAGTAATATTGTAAACCTGCCTGTAGAGAGGGCTACCGGTATGATCGTAAAACTGGGGATTTTTATGGTCCTCCTGGTACTGGTAGAGGCGTTTTGCAATTTTTATATTGCTTATTACGGACATATTATGGGAGCCAGGATTGAGCGTGATATGCGTAATGAAATCTTCGGCCATTATCAGAAATTGTCTTTTGCTTTTTACGACAATCAGAAGGTGGGACATTTGCTTTCCAGGATCACGGCGGACTTGTTTGATATCAGTGAGCTTCTGCACCATGGACCGGAAGATCTGGTGATCTCTATTATTAAATTCCTGGGGGCTTTTATTATTCTTATGCTGGTGAACGTAAGGCTGGCTTTGGCGGCTTTTCTTTTTGTCCCCTTTTTGATCCTCTATGCGGTTGTCTTTAACAGAAAGATGAAAACTGCTTTTAAGGAGAACCGGGCCAGGATCGCAGATATCAATACACAGATCGAGGACAGCCTTTCAGGAATCCGGGTGGTGAAGTCTTTTGCTAATGAGAAGCAGGAGATGGAAAAATTCCGGAGAGGAAACGAGAGATTTGTGGACTCTAAGAAGCTGAGCTATAAATATATGGGAGGCTATAACTCCGGAATGGGAGCATTTACTACCCTGATCACCATTTCTGTGCTGCTGGCAGGGGCATTTTTTCTTACCAGAGGAGAGATGCCGGTAGAGGATCTTGTGACGGCCCTTCTTTATATCAACAATCTTACCGATCCGGTGAAGAAGCTGATCACTTTTACAGAGCAGTTTCAGAACGGGTACAGCGGTTATTCCCGCTTCCTGGAGATTATGGCGGTGGCGCCGGATATCAAGGACCGGATAGATGCCAGAGAGCTTACGGAAGTAAAGGGGGAAATTGACTTCGAAAATGTATCTTTTGCTTATGAAGGAAATAAGGAAAAGGTATTAAGTCATGTAAATCTTCAGGTAAAAGCAGGAGAATATGTGGCTCTGGTAGGCAGTTCAGGGGCTGGAAAGACCACTCTTTGCAGCCTGATCCCAAGATTTTATGATGTGACAGAAGGAAGAGTACTTCTGGATGGTGAAGACATCCGGAATCTGAAGCTTCAGAGTCTGCGCAGCCATATCGGGATCGTACAGCAAGATGTGTATCTTTTTGCGGGAACGGTTATGGAAAATATCCGTTATGGAAAACCGGAGGCTTCAGACGAAGAGGTTATCCGGGCGGCAAAA
This sequence comes from Blautia sp. An46, assembly GCF_002161645.1. Lineage (NCBI taxonomy): Bacteria > Bacillati > Bacillota > Clostridia > Lachnospirales > Lachnospiraceae > Blautia > Blautia sp. An46. The sequence continues at coordinate 65,699 of NZ_NFIF01000005.1, forward strand.
GCCGCCAATGCTCATGAATTTATCATGGAACTGGAGAATGGATATGATACAGACATTGGTCAGAGAGGGGTAAAACTTTCCGGAGGGCAGAAACAGAGGATTTCTATTGCAAGAGTCTTTCTGAAAAATCCGCCGGTCCTGATTTTTGACGAGGCTACTTCGGCTCTTGATAACGAAAGCGAGAAAATAGTCCAGAAGTCCCTGGAGGAACTGGCAAAGAACCGGACAACTTTTGTTATCGCACATCGTCTTTCCACCATACGAAAAGCTCAGCGGATCCTGGTCCTGACAGAGGAAGGCATCGCTGAGGAAGGAACCCATGAAGAGCTGATGAAAAAAGATGGAATTTACAGCAGCCTGTATAAGCTGTCTTTTGCTTAAAAATTTCTGTAAAAGCTGATGTATGGAGGGCATGTCAGCAGACGGGTATCTGTGATAAAATGCAGATTTTGCAGAAATAACTACCAAAAATGCTAATATCTTGCGAGAAGGGTTTTCTCTGGGATATACTGTTTTTAGTGTCGGATTTTGACGAAAAAGTCAGTTCTGCATAAAGAACGGGGAGAAAAGAAAAAGATATGGTATTTTCAAGTTTATTATTTGTTTTCGTATTTTTAGTATTGAACCTGGTGATATATTTTTTGGTTGACAAAAAGTATAAAAATCAGGTTCTCCTTATTTTTTCACTTATTTTTTATGCCTGGGGAGGACCTCGGTTTCTGATCCTGCTGGTGGGGGAAACCTTTATCAGCTGGTTCTGCGGTGTCCGGATCCAGGAAGGGGGGAACCAGAGGATCCGGAAAATGTATATGATCCTGGAGTGCGTTCTCCTGCTGGGACTTCTGGGGCTTTTCGGAATCGGTACATCAGGATTTGCGGGACTGGAAGTTTCTACGGTGTTTATGGGAAATCTTTTCTTCCTGATCTTTGCGGTGATAAGCGTTACATCCTTGGGAAAAAATGTCCGGCGGTTTCTTTTTGAGACGGGAAAGACCAATGAGGCAGTGTTCATGATTTTTAATGTTCTGGAATTGCTTACACCGCCGCTGCTGCTGATTTTGTCAGTCCTTTCACTGATCGGGGCCAGCTACAATCCGTTTTTATATTTCCAGTTTTAAAAAACCAGGCAAATGAGAAGATGAGGAAAGATATATGAAGAGAAAATATACAAAAAACCAGAAAAAAATCATCGTGAAGTTCAGAAATCTGAGTGTCAGGATTTTTGCTGGGCTTATGCTCTTAGGCGGAATTGTGGGCCTGCTGTTTTTCTTTCGACCAGGCACTTCCACAGTGGAAAAAAGAGAATTGACAAAATTTCCCAAGCTGACGCTGAGCTCTCTTTGGGACGGTTCCTTTTTTACAGAGGTTTCTTTGTGGTATTCGGATACTTATCCCATGAGAGATAGATTGATAGCTGCAGATCAGACCTTGAAATCTGCTTACGGGGTCACTACTTCCACCATGATGGTAGGCGGTCACCAGCAGGGTGATGAGATTCCTACAGAGACGGCCAAGGCAGATACGGCAGATGAGACAGAGAGGGAAGAAATCCTCCGGGAAGAAAATACAGGTGAAGATACAGGCGCAGAAGAAAAGAAAGAGCCGGTAAGTGCTCCGGACAGCAAAGAGATGGAGGCTGAGATCCAGAATCAGATCCAACAGGGCTTATATGTGAAAAATGGAGCTGCCTACAGTGTTTATTACTACAGCCAGAGCGCTGCGGAAACTTATGCCCAGGCCTTGAATCAGGCGGCCAGGGAGCTGGAGGGCCAGGCCGATGTATATTCTATTCTGGTGCCCAATAACTCAGGAGCTATGCTCTCGGAAGAAGAGCTGGAAAGTCTGGGAGGTTCTGATCAGACTCAGGCGATTTCCTACTATCACAGTCTTTACGAGGGAGTAAAACCGGTGAAGACGATTGAGACACTAAGAGAGCATAATGACGAGTATCTGTATTTCCGTACAGACCATCACTGGACCCAGCTGGGAGCCTACTATGTATACCGGAATTTCTGTGAGGAAAAGGGAATCCAACCCCATGAACTGTCCGATTTTGATACTATGACATTTTCTCCTTTTCTTGGGACTTTTTATACGGAGCTGAAAAACCAGGATATGGCAGAAAACCCGGATACGGTGGAAGCTTATGTGCCTATGGGAACTAATGATATGACCTATTGGGATACAGACGGCACAGAGTATCAGTGGAACATTATCGAAGACGTGAGTACCTGGGACAAAAGCTCCGGATATTACTGTTATATCGGCGGCGACAAACCTTTGAGTATTATAGAAAATCCAGAGATCCGGGACGGTTCTTCCTGTCTGGTACTGAAAGAATCTTACGGCAACTGCTTCGTACCCTTCCTGGTGGATCACTATGAGACGGTTTATGTGGTAGACTTCCGGTATGCCAATGTAAATGTGGTAGACTATGTAAAAGAGAAGAATATCCAGGATCTGATCATTATGAACAATATTACCATTATAGGCAGTGACAAGGTAGCTTCTACTATAGCCGGGCTGCTGTAAAAAGGATGGTTCTGGAAAGCAAACCCGTAAGATATATCTATGGATTGGTCAGAGTGCAGCCAATCTCCGGCAAACTGCTGAAATTAAAATGCATACTTACACAAAAGCATATTTTTTGTTAGAATATCACAGAAAATAAAATATTGGATCAGATGAAAATGGTAGTGAGATTATAGAACTGTAATCGCAGCGAAAGTTATAATAGCCCGGCAGAGGTATCTGCCGCCGCTGCTTTTACAGAAATAGAACTCGCTGCCTTTTTTTGTTCCATAAAAAAGAGGAGGACTAAAAATGCCAAAAACAAAATTTCAGGAAGTTATTTTTACGATTTTAATGGTGATGGTAATGGTTTATGCCATGGTGGTATATAATATCGCCTTTGACAAGGGGAAAATGAGCAACCAGATCTTCCTTCTGGCCTTTCATGAGTTTCCCATCATGGTGGCCGCAGGCTTTATTCTGGAGCTGCTGGTGGTGGGAAGAATCGTTCCGGGGCTGGCTTTCCGCATTGTAACACCTGGTAAAGACAGGCCAATAGCTGTGATCCTGGTGATTTCTGCCCTCACCGTATGTTTCATGTGTCCTATTATGAGCTTTATCGCAACTGTCCTTTTCCAGGGAGTGAACAGTGACCTGATCGTCAACTGGCTGCAGATATCTGTGCGGAATTTTCCCATGGCTCTGTGCTGGCAGATCTTTTACGCAGGACCTCTGGTAAGGTGGATTTTCGGAAAGATATTCAGACAAGGACAGGAAAGTGCCACAGCACCGGCAGCCTGAGCTATATACTTTTACCTTTCTATTTGCTATAATGTGCGAAAAGACAATTCTGAATTAAAGCAACGGTATCCAATATCGTCGCTGTTTATGTAAAAGGCAGTATTCCTGTGATCATCAGAATCAAACGTAATCATCGTTCCAGACGTGCCTGCCCGATGGAACCTGCGGCTATTAGAAAAATAAGTCCCCCTGGAACTGGATGATACCAAGGGAAAAAAATACTTTCAATAGGAGAGAGTTTATCATGGATCATTTTGAATTAGTATCAGAATACAAACCTACCGGTGACCAGCCCCAGGCCATTGAGCAGCTGGTCAAAGGCTTTAAGGAAGGCAACCAGTGTGAAACCCTTTTGGGCGTCACTGGTTCCGGAAAAACCTTCACGATGGCAAACGTCATCCAGCAATTAAATAAGCCGACCCTCATCAATGCCCACAATAAAACCCTGGCAGCACAGCTCTACAGTGAGTTTAAGGAGTTCTTCCCTGAGAACGCGGTAGAGTATTTTGTCTCCTAGTGTGCCGGGGCCGGAAAATGAGGTATATCTGGTGTTTTTTCGTGCTGTTTCGTCCAGATTTTGTGGACAGAACGATACTAAACGGACTGGATGATACCAGGCGGACAAGATGATTTTGTGACTTTTGGCAGGAAAAATTCGTAATGGTAAAAAGTTATTGGGTTTAAAGGCGAAGAATATGAAAAAGAAATCCCTATATTACGCTCCTCGGTAACAAAGTATTTGACAGTTATTACTGCTACAGGAGAAAGTGATGTTAAGTATACATCGAATAAAACGGTGTATAGAAAAATAACCTTCGGCCTTTTATACTAGAAGATCAACGGTTATTGACAGAATCCTTTTACCAAGGAATCCGTTTTTGGCGTAAACCCTAAAAACTTTAATCCTAAGTTTATAGGAAAACCCTAAAGATTTCGCTATACGTTCTTATTTGATGTTTACGAAATAAAGAGTGGAGAGGTAGCGAAAGCTACCTCTTTTACATAAGATAGTAAAAGAGGATTATTTTCGTGAATAAATAAAAAAAAATTGTTAAAAATATTTGAAGCCAATTGCTTTTCGTGCAACTTCAATGTATAATTAGATTGCAAAAATAGCGGAAAAACATTGACTATTATTGATTAGAAATGTATAATAGTTAGACTGTGCACATAATAGTTGATCAATAGTAGATGTAATGAGGAGGTAGATTATGGCTAACACAGGAAGGAAGATTGGCGTTAATATTTTTACGTTAATGCAGAACGCTGGAATTAGTCGAGAAGATTTGGCTGAAAAGTTGAACTATTCATATAGAGATATGTGTAGAATTCTCGAAGGCAAGCTGATGCTACCACCTGCAGAAGTGAGAAAGATTGCAGAATTTTTTGGTAAAACAAAGCAAGAATTAGTTCACTATGAAGCTGATAGATTTGTTCCAGAATTGCAATATATGAAAGAATTTAGCGATACAAACAATTTAGACAAAATTTTAGACTTGTTGGATGAATATGTAGATTTAAAGGAAGCTATGTAATATGAGGCTGTACGGTTTTCGTGCAGCCTTTTCTTCTAGAGGTGGCATTATGGATTGGAAAGAAATTGACAAAGTTATTCGGAAAATTGTTTCTGATATAAAAGACAAATGCATTATTAAGAATGTAGCTATTAGGGATAATATTTTTGGCATATTAGAAGATAATTGCACAGTAATCTACTATCCATTAGAGAATGAGAAAAATCGTGGCTTTCATATTAAGAGAATAGTAAAAAATGAATTAGAAGATTTTGTGTATATAAATACTGCAAAACCGATTGCAGAACAGATTTTTGCTGCTGCACATGAATTTGGACATATTTTTGAAGTATCTGATAAAGTTTGGAAGATGATGGAATATTCTGGATTTCCGACAGAAGAAGATGAAGAAAATATTACAAACAGATTCGCTGCAGAACTTCTCATGCCTGCCGAGGTATTCAAGCAATCTTTTTTGGAAAACATGAAGGAATTGGGAATAAAAAGCGGAAAGGTGAAAGTAGATGATTTGGTTCGTGTAATGGTAATGCAGATGAATGCGTTCATGGTTCCATATGAAGCGGTCAGAAGAAGATTAGTAGAAGTAGGACTCATGCAACAGAGTGCAGCGGATTTTTTGGAATCTAAGGAAGAAGAAATATTACATTTAGTGGAACTGCTGACTCAGTATCAAAATTCCTATCTGGAAAAGGGAACAGGAAGAAAGACCATTTCTGGAATTAGAGAATTAATAGAAGAGGCTGAAACACGAGAAAATATAGATGATTTTTTAGTAAAAAGAATCAAAAGAGATTTAGAAATCGTGGATATGCCTGAAACAGATGAATTGGAGATTAATATAGGGGATAAGGACAATGAGTAAAAAAGAAGCAATAGTTGACACATGCTTTTTTAACAAGTTGTCTAATAATGGAAAAAACATTGAAGCTTTTAAAAAGGTATTAGTGGATTTAGAATACAAACCAGTCGTTCACCCATATATTGCAGAGAAAGAATTAGATGTATTCCCTCAGTTTAATAAATTGATAGAGGAAGGATTTATTCGGAAAGCGGAGTACAGCGAATTCATAGAAGATGAGGACGATGCTGAGCTGTATGAACAATATTTTCCAGAACTGTATGAGGAAATGAGGGAATATCTTGAAATAAAAGGGTCAAAAAAGCGAATTGAAAAGCTGGCAATACCAAAGGGTCAAACGATATACACATATCGTCGAGCTGGTATGAGTTTGGGAGACGTTCACATGATATTGATGGCCTTTTTTATGAGATTACCGATCATTCTTTCAGAGGATGGAGATATTGAATTTCTTCGTTCTGTTGCGAAAAGAAAAATATCGAGTAATTCCTACAATTTGGATATATATAATGTTGTGGACTTGATTATGATGATTGCACAAAAGGAAGATACTACATTTTCTAAAAAGGAATTGGAAAAAGTAGTTTTGGAGGTTAAGGAGAGGGCAAGATTATCCGAAGTCAAGCAAGCATGGAACGAGACCCATTCAAATGCATAATGACATATGAACAATAGGAATAAAATTGAATAGCAGTACATAGTAGTCATATCACATATGTTAGGGTATTCAAAAGAGATTATATCAGCAGACGTCTATGGGGATACTGCTGAAATCATTGAAGATTGCTTATATGCTATTGAACCATTTATGGAAGAAGTTCTTCCGGAAAGCCGGGAAGAGGAATACTATGATTACTCCGATCTAAAGGAAATAGACGAGGCAGCCGAGGAATATTTAATGGCAGCATGACAACAATATAAGAAAGAAATCATAAAAAAAGTACAGATGTACACCCGAACATTTGTGCTTTTTTGTTTTTCGACCTATATACTTTTATCATTATCTTTGCTATAATGTCCGAAAGGGCAGAGACAGGCATATACAAAACTGACTGCCATGCTCGTTAATGCTATCTTGTGTTATTTAGTCCTCAAAAAAGTGTTTTCCTAAAGGATACTGCGTAATGTGACTTTTGCCTTTCTGGATTCGTAATGGAGTCCTATAAGGCTATTATTTTGACATTTTCGTTACGAATGAATTTTTTGAGGGTGGCTGATATTGAACGTATCAAAAGTCACAAAGGAGAGATTTTGCTATGGATAAATTCGTTTTAAAGGCCCCGTATCAGCCCACAGGCGATCAGCCGCAGGCAATCGAGGCGCTTGTAAAAGGGTTCAAGGAAGGCAATCAATGCCAGACTTTACTGGGGGTTACGGGTTCTGGAAAGACGTTTACGATGGCCAATGTGATCGAACAGTTGCAGAAACCCACACTGGTCATCGCCCATAATAAAACACTGGCCGCTCAGTTGTACGGAGAATTCAAGGAGATGTTCCCTGATAACGCAGTGGAATATTTTGTCTCCTATTACGACTACTACCAGCCGGAAGCCTATGTCCCTTCTTCGGACACTTACATTGCCAAGGATTCCGCAGTAAATGACGAGATCGACAAACTCCGTCTGTCTGCCACTGCAGCGCTGAGCGAGAGGAAAGATGTGATCATTGTTTCCAGTGTTTCCTGTATATACGGTATTGGAAGCCCCAATGACTACCAGAACATGATCATCTCTCTCCGCCCTGGTATGGAGAAGGACCGGGACGAGGTAATACGGGAGCTGATCGACATCCAGTATGACAGAAACGAAATGGATTTCCACAGAGGAACCTTCCGGGTCCGGGGAGATGTGGTAGAGATATTCCCGGCGGATTACAGCGATACAGCAGTGAGAGTAGAGTTCTTTGGAGATGAGATTGACCGTATCACAGAGATTGATGTGCTGACAGGGGAGATAAAAAGATCTTTAAATCATATTGGAATTTTCCCGGCTTCCCATTACGTTGTGCCTATGGAAAAGATCCTGAAGGCAGCAGATGCTATTGAGGAAGAACTGAAGGAAAGAGTAGAGTATTTCAAAAGTGAGGACAAGCTGCTGGAAGCCCAGAGGATTGCAGAGCGGACAAACTTCGATATAGAAATGCTGAAGGAAACAGGCTTCTGTTCTGGAGTGGAGAATTATTCCAGGCATCTGGCAGGGCTAGAGCCGGGGCAGCCGCCATATACGCTGATCGATTATTTTGGTGACGACTTCCTTATTATTATAGATGAGTCTCATAAAACCGTTCCTCAGATCCGGGGTATGTTTGCAGGAGACCAGTCCAGAAAGCAGACTCTGGTGGATTATGGATTCCGACTGCCTTCAGCAAAAGATAACCGGCCTTTAAACTTTGAGGAATTTGAAAGCAAGATTGACCAGATTCTTTTTGTATCTGCCACTCCGGGAGAATATGAGGAAGAGCATGAGCTTCTTCGGGCAGAGCAGATCATTCGTCCTACAGGACTTCTGGACCCTATGGTTGAGGTGCGGCCAGTAGAGGGGCAGATTGATGACCTGGTAGGAGAGGTAAATAAAGAAGTAGAGAAAGGAAACAAAATCCTGATCACTACTTTGACTAAGCGAATGGCTGAGGATCTTACAGACTATATGAAAGATCTGGGAATCCGGGTGAAATATCTCCACTCGGATATTGATACCCTGGAGAGAACCCAGATTATTCGGGATATGCGCCTGAATGTATTTGACGTGCTGGTAGGAATCAATCTGCTGAGGGAAGGTCTGGATATTCCGGAAATTACTTTGGTGGCAATCCTGGACGCAGATAAAGAGGGATTTTTAAGATCTGAAACTTCTCTGATACAGACTATCGGACGTGCGGCCAGAAATGCCGAAGGCCGGGTTATCATGTATGCAGATGTGATGACAGACTCTATGCGGATTGCTATTGATGAGACTATGCGCCGCAGGAGTCTGCAGCAAAGGTATAATGAAGAACATGGCATTACGCCTACCACAATTAAGAAAGCAGTCCGGGATCTGATCAGTATTTCGAAGGCCGTAGCTGAGACGGAAGATAAGATGATGAAAGATCCAGAGTCCATGAGCAGGAAGGAGCTGGAGAAGCTGGTTAAGGATGTAGAAAAGCAGATGAGAGCTGCTGCTGCAGACCTGAATTTCGAGATGGCAGCGGAACTCAGGGACAAGATGATAGAGCTAAAGAAAAATTTAGAAGAAATCACTTGACAAATATTTTCAGTGGTGCTATCTTAAGAACATAGATGTTAGCACTCCACCACAACGAGTGCTAACAACTACAAAAGAAAGGAGCGAAAGATGGAATGGAAAACGAATTAGATGAAAGAAAACGAAAAATTCTGAAAGCCATTATCCAGACCTATTTGGAAACCGGTGAGCCGGTAGGTTCCAGAACAATTTCCAAGTATACGGACTTGAATCTTAGCTCCGCAACCATCCGCAATGAAATGTCTGACTTAGAGGAGCTGGGATATATTATCCAGCCTTATACATCGGCAGGGCGGATTCCTTCGGATTTGGGCTATCGTCTCTATGTAGATGAGCTTATGAAAGAGAAGGACAAAGAAGTAGCAGAGATTAAAGATCTGATGATAGAAAAGACAGACAAAATGGAAAAGGTGTTAAAGCAGGTAGTAAAAATCCTGGCTTCCAATACCAACTATGCAACTATGATCACGGGTCCAACTTATCATCGGAACAAATTAAAATTCATCCAGCTGTCCAGAGTAACAGAAACACAGCTTTTGGCAGTGGTGGTGGTAGAAGGAAATCTTGTGAAGAACCACATTATTGAACTTCGGGAACCAATGGATGAAGAAACAGTGCTGAAATTAAATCTTCTTCTGAATACACAGCTCAATGGACTTTCCATTGAAGAGATCAATCTGGCAATGATTTCCCGTATGAAGGAACAGGCGGGAATCCACAGCGAGGTGATCAGCAGCGTGATCGATGCAGTAGCTCAGGCTATTGCGGTAGATGATGAAGAGATGGAGATTTATACCAGCGGTGCAACAAACATTTTCAAGTATCCGGAGCTTGCAGATTCTTCCAAGGCCAGCGAATTGATTTCCGCCTTTGAAGAGAAAGAAGCTTTGGCAGAGTTCGTAAAGGATACGATGGATAACGAAAAGGATAGTGAGAACACCGGTATTCAGGTTTATATCGGAAATGAGAGTCCGGTGAAGACCATGAAGGACTGCAGCGTAGTGACAGCCACCTATGATCTGGGCGGCGGCATGCAGGGAACTATCGGAATCATAGGTCCCAAGCGGATGGATTATGAAAATGTAATGGATAATTTGAAAACCTTAAAAAATCAATTGGACAATATATTTAAGAAAACGTAGAAAGGTGGTAAGAATTCGTGGCAGAAGAAAAGAAAGAATTCAATTCCATGGAAGATGAAAACGTTTCTCCGGACCAAACAGAGGATATCCTGAAAGAGGATGACGAAAAAGCAACAGAGAAAATGGAAGAAGCGGAAAATCAGGATCAGGCTGAAGAGACGGAAAGCCCGGAAGATACAGAGGCTTCTTCTGAAGACAGCAAGAAGGAACCGGAAAAAAAGGGATTCTTCGGAAAAAAGAAAAAAGACAAAAAAGATGAAAAAATAGAAGAGCTTACCGATATGGTTAAGCGGCAGATGGCGGAATTTGACAACTTCAGAAAACGTACAGAGAAGGAAAAAGCTTCCATGTATGAAATCGGAGCCAGAGAAGTGATTGAAAAGATCCTTCCTGTTGTGGATAACTTTGAAAGAGGTCTGGCTGCGGTTCCGGAAGAAGAAAAGGAAAGTCCTTTTGTAGACGGAATGAACAAGATTTACCGCCAGCTCCTTTCCTCATTTGAAGGGATGGGGGTTAAGGCCATTGAATCTGTAGGCCAGGAATTCAATCCGGATTATCATAATGCTGTGATGCATGTGGAAGATGAAGAAGCCGGAGAGAATGTAGTGGTGGAAGAGTTCCAGAAAGGTTATACCTACAAGGACACAGTGATCCGTCACAGCATGGTGAAGGTTGCCAATTAAGACAGGAGCCGGAACCATAACCAATTTTATATCCAGGAGAGATCCTGAAGGATTTTATCTTATAAACAGCCAATAATAACTAACAATAGAAATGATTCAAGGAGGAGTTATCATGAGCAAGATCATAGGTATTGACTTAGGTACTACAAACAGCTGTGTAGCCGTTATGGAAGGCGGACAGCCAACAGTTATTCCAAATGCAGAAGGCGCAAGAACAACACCTTCCGTTGTAGCTTTTACAAAATCAGGAGAGAGACTTGTAGGTGAGCCTGCAAAACGTCAGGCTGTTACTAACGCTGACAAGACTATTTCCTCTATCAAGAGACATATGGGTACAGACTACAGAGTTGCCATTGATGAGAAAAAATACTCTCCTCAGGAAATTTCCGCAATGATCCTTCAGAAAATGAAGGCAGATGCTGAGAACTATCTGGGCGAGAAAGTTACAGAGGCTGTTATCACAGTTCCGGCTTATTTCAACGATGCACAGCGTCAGGCTACCAAGGATGCAGGTAAGATTGCAGGCCTGGAGGTAAAACGTATCATCAACGAGCCTACTGCAGCAGCTCTGGCTTATGGACTGGACAATGAGAAAGAGCAGAAGATCATGGTATACGACTTAGGCGGCGGTACCTTTGATGTTTCCATCATTGAAATTGGCGACGGCGTTATCGAAGTTCTGTCTACAGCAGGTAATAACCATCTGGGCGGCGATGATTTCGACCAGAAGGTTGCTGACTATATGATTTCTGAATTCAAGAAGAAAGAAGGGGTTGACCTTTCTACAGATAAGATGGCTATGCAGCGTATCAAAGAAGCAGCAGAAAAAGCAAAGAAAGAGCTGTCTTCCGCTACAACAACTAACATCAACCTGCCATTTATCAGCATGAATGCCAACGGACCTCTTCACTTTGATATGGATCTGACAAGAGCAAAATTCGATGAGCTGACACACGACTTGGTAGAGAAGACTGCAGAACCTGTAAAACGTGCTCTTTCTGATGCTGGACTAAGTGCTTCTGAACTGGGCCAGGTACTGTTAGTTGGCGGTTCTACCCGTGTTCCCGCTGTACAGGATAAAGTAAAACAGCTGACAGGAAAAGAGCCAAGCAAGACTCTGAACCCAGATGAATGTGTTGCTCTGGGTGCTGCTGTACAGGGTGGAAAGCTGGCAGGAGACGCAGGTGCAGGAGATATCCTTCTGCTGGATGTTACTCCGCTGTCACTGTCAATCGAGACCATGGGAGGTATCGCTACAAGACTGATCGAGAGAAATACAACAATTCCTACCAAGAAGAGCCAGATCTTCTCCACAGCAGCAGACAATCAGACTGCTGTAGATATCAACGTAGTACAGGGTGAGAGACAGTTTGCAAGAGATAACAAATCCCTTGGACAGTTCCGTCTGGATGGAATTCCGCCAGCAAGAAGAGGCGTTCCTCAGATCGAAGTTACCTTTGATATCGATGCAAACGGTATTGTTAATGTTTCTGCAAAGGATCTGGGAACAGGAAAAGAACAGCACATTACCATTACTGCAGGTTCTAACATGTCTGATGATGAGATCGATAAGGCTGTAAGAGAGGCTGCTGAATACGAAGCTCAGGATAAGAAACGTAAAGAAGCTGTAGATACAAAGAATGATGCAGACGCTATGGTATTCCAGACAGAGAAAGCCATGGAAGAAGCTGGGGATAAGATTGATGCAAACGACAAGACTGCCGTAGAAGCAGATCTGAATGCACTGAAAGAAACTCTGGCAAAATGTTCCAATACAGATGAGATCACAGATGCTCAGGTAGAAGAACTGAAAGCTGGAAAAGAGAAACTGATGCAGAGCGCTCAGAAACTTTTCGCAAAAATGTATGAGCAGGCGCAGAGTGCACAGCAGGCAGGACCAAATCCAGGAGCAGGAACAGGTTCTCAGGACAGCGGAAATGAAGCATACGGCGATGATGTGGTAGACGGAGACTACAGAGAAGTTTAATCCGGGACATAAAAAGCAATAGAAAAGCATGGGGTGTTTTCGGGCATCCCATGCTTGTGTGTAGAAAGGGAAAAGACCAATGGCAGATAAAAGAGATTACTATGAAGTCCTGGGCGTGGACCGGGGAGCAGACGAGTCTGCAATAAAAAGTGCCTACCGGAAGCTTGCCAAGAAGTATCATCCGGATGTGAATCCGGGAGATAAAGAGGCAGAGAAAAAATTTAAAGAGGCTACAGAGGCATACAGTGTATTAAGCGACCCCCAGAAAAGACGACAGTATGACCAGTTCGGCCATGCGGCCTTTGAACAGGGAGGCGGCGGAGCCGGAGGATTTGACGGATTTGGCGGCTTCGGAGGTTTCAGCGGCGGAGATATGGGCGACATTTTCGGCGATATTTTCGGGGATCTTTTCGGCGGCGGAAGACGGAGACCTAATAATGGCCCTATGAAAGGTGCCAATGTACATGCTTCTGTAAGGATTACTTTTGAGGAAGCCGTATTCGGCTGTGAAAAAGAGCTGGACCTTACTTTGAAGGATACCTGTGAAACCTGTCATGGTACAGGGGCAAAGCCGGGAACTTCACCAGAGACCTGTTCTAAATGTCACGGAACCGGCCAGGTGGTATATACACAGCAGTCCATGTTTGGAACCATTCAGAATGTTCAGACCTGTCCGGACTGTCATGGAACCGGAAAAGTGATAAAAGATAAGTGTCCGGACTGCCGTGGAACCGGATTTATTTCCAACCGCAAGAAGATCAAGGTGACTATACCGGCAGGTATCGACAACGGACAGAGCATCCGTATCCGGGAGAAAGGCGAGCCGGGAACCAACGGCGGACCAAGAGGGGATCTGATGGTGGAAGTAGTGGTTGCCCGCCATCCGATTTTCCAGAGACAGGATATGAACATATTCTCTACAGCGCCCATTACCTTTGCTCAGGCAGCTCTGGGAGGAGAAGTGCGGATCAGCACTGTAGACGGCGATGTAATGTATGACATAAAACCGGGGACTCAGACCGATACAAAAGTGCGGCTGAAAGGAAAAGGAGTGCCTTCTCTGAGAAATAAAAATGTAAGAGGAGATCACTATGTGACCCTGGTAGTACAAGTGCCTACCAAATTGAACGAGGAAGCTAAGGAAGCTCTGCGTAAATTTGATGCGGCTTGCGGTAACAGGCCGTCAGGCGGTGAAAAAAAGAAAAAATTCGGTGAGAAGCTGAAAGATATGTTTGAAAATTAATCTCCAATGACAGGAAGAACACGCTGCATAGATTTCTTTTTGAGATAGATGCAGCGTTCTTTTTTTTGAAGAGAAGCCCTGTTGCAATTTGAAATTTTTTCTTCTATAATAACATGAGGCCAGAGGCGAACTCTGTGGGCTCATTTGAGCATAAATACAAAGAAAGATAAATCAGAAAAAGGAAGAACGGGGAAAATGAGCGGTTTAGTAGTGCTGAAGCAGATGATCATGATTTTTATTCTGATCCTTACAGGCTTTATACTTTATAAAAAGAAAATGATATCTGACAGTGCTTCTAAAGATCTGTCGGCTTTAGTAGTCAATGTCTGCTCGCCAGGACTGGTAATCGTAAGTATGTTCAATGACCTTTCTCAGATTCCCAGAGAAAATGTGATTTTTGTAGGAATTCTTGCAGTTATTTTTTACCTCTTTCTTATTTTCTTCGGATATTTTCTTGTATGGGTGCTGAAAGTGCCGAACCATCTGAAAAATGCCTATGTGCTGATGACTGTTTTCGGAAATACAGGATTTATAGGAATACCTGTTGCCCTGGCAATTATCGGCCCGGAATCTATGGTATATGTGATCGTTTTCAATTTCCTTTTTAATTTTACTATTTTTACTTTTGGAATCATGCTGCTGAAAAACGGCGCAGAGGAAAAAAAACGGTCCTGGAAGGACTATCTAAGTCCGGGGCTTATTGCCTGTATGGCGGCATTTTTCATATACTGGTTTCAACTGGAATTACCGGAAGAAATTGAGACTCTTGCAGGATATTACGGCAATGCATGTACGCTTTTGTCTATGATCGTGATAGGAATCTCTCTGGCGGGAATGAAGCTCAAAGAAATGATAAAGAACAAAAGACTGCTTATATTTACAGCAATCCGGTTCATCGCATTTCCCATGATACTGGCTCTTATCCTGAAGCCGGTACTGACAGATTTTCTCATACGGGCTACGGTTGTGCTTATGGCGGCTCTTCCTGTAGGAAATTTTCCTGCAATGCTCTGCGAACAATATGGAAAGGACTCCAAACCTATTGCAGAGGGAATTGTGGTAACAACAGTTTTGTCGGTTTTTACGATTACACTGACTTTTATGCTGGTATAAAGTTAACATACAGTGGATATTTAAAAGAAAGGAATTCAATATGAAGTGGAAAAAATTCAGAATTAAAACGAAAACAGAAGCTGAAGATATTATTATCAGCAGCCTTTATGACATCGGCCTGGAGGGAGCTCAGATAGAGGATAATGTGCCTCTTACTGCACTGGAAAAGGAGCAGATGTTTGTAGATATCCTTCCCCAGATAGGTGAGGATGACGGCACGGCATATCTTAGCTTTTTTGTAGAAGAGACAGAAGAGGGAGAGCTTCTGGTAAACGGCGAGAAGACTACAGAAGAACAGGTGCTGGATATGGTGAATCAGGAGCTGGAAAGTCTGAAAGAGTTTTTGGATATAGGAGAGGGAACCATTGTTGTAGATGAGACAGAAGATATTGACTGGATCAATAACTGGAAGCAGTATTTCAAGCAGTTCTATGTGGATGATATCCTGATCATTCCTTCCTGGGAAGAGGTTAAGGAAGAGGATAAGGATCGGATGATCATTCATATTGATCCGGGAACTGCTTTTGGAACAGGTATGCACGAGACCACCCAGCTCTGCATCCGGCAGCTGAAGAAATATGTGACAAAAGACACGGTTCTTCTGGATGTAGGGACCGGCAGCGGAATTCTTTCCATTGTGGCTTTAAAGCTAGGCGCGTCTCATGCAGTAGGGACAGATCTGGATCCCTGTGCAGTGCCGGCAGTAGAAGAAAATAAAGAGGCCAATCAGATCCCAGATGGGGATTTTGAGATGATGATCGGCAATATTATCGATGACAGAGAAATACAGGATGCAGCAGGCTATGAGAAATATGATATCGTGACAGCCAATATCCTGGCAGACGTGCTGGTTCCTCTGACTCCGGTTATCGTACAGCACATGAAAAAAGGCGGAATCTATATTACTTCCGGTATTCTGGATGTAAAGGAATCTGTAGTGGTGGAAGCTGTGAAAAAAGCCGGACTGGAAGTGCTGGAGGTTACCCATCAGGGAGAGTGGGTATCTGTGACAGCCAGAAAGAATTAAGGTGGAAATATGTACCGTTTTTTTGCAGATCCTGCTCAGATAGGAGAAAAGCAGATTTCTATTACAGGCAGTGATGTAAATCATATAAAAAATGTCCTCCGTATGCGTCAGGGAGAAGAAATCCTGATCAGCGACGGAGGCAGCAAAGAATATACCTGTTATATCCAGGAGCTTCACGAAGAAGAGATCCTGGCTCACATTATGTATGTTCAGGAGGCAGGCTACGAACTGCCCTCTAAATTGTATCTCTTTCAGGGACTGCCTAAAGGAGATAAGATGGAGCTGATCATTCAGAAGGCCGTGGAACTTGGAGTCCACCAGGTGATCCCTGTGGCTTCCAAGCGTGCAGTGGTGAAACTGGATAAGAAAAAAGAAGAGAAAAAACTGGCCAGATGGCAGGCTATAGCAGAAAGTGCAGCCAAACAGTCTAAAAGAATGTATATTCCTGAGATTAAAGGGGTTATGAACTTTCAGGAGGCTGTCCAGTATGGGGCCCAGCTGGATGTGGTTCTGCTGCCTTATGAGCTGGCAAAAGATATGAAACACACAAGAGAAATCCTGGGACAGATTGCCAGGGGCCAGTCTGTGGGCATTTTTATCGGTCCGGAAGGCGGCTTTGAAGAAGAGGAAGTAAAACTGGCGGTTTCCGGGGCTGATGCCCAGGTGATCACTTTGGGAAAAAGGATACTGAGAACAGAGACTGCAGGTCTTGCGGTATTGTCTGTTCTGATGTTTGCATTGGAGGAATAGAAATGGAGGCATATCTGGATAATTCTGCTACTACCAGATGCTATGAGGCAGTGAAGGATATTGTGGTAAAGACTATGATGGAAGACTACGGAAATCCTTCGGCCATGCATTTAAAAGGCGTTCAGGCAGAGGATTATGTGAAAGAGGCGGCCAGGAAGATTGCAAAGACTCTGAAAGTACAGGAGAAAGATATATACTTTACTTCCGGAGGAACGGAGTCAGATAACTGGGCGCTGATCGGCACAGCCATGGCCAATCAGAGAAAGGGAAAGCATATTGTCACAACGGTTTTTGAACACGCAGCAGTATCTGCTCCTGTGGAGTGGCTGGAAGAACAGGGATTTGAGATTACCAGGATACCTGTGGATGAACAGGGAAATCTGTCTCTGGATGAGCTGTCTGCAGCCATAAGAGAGGATACGATCCTGGTGTCTGCCATGTATGTAAATAATGAACTGGGAGCCCTTCTGCCTGTGGAAGAAGTGGGCAGCCTTATCAAAGAGAAAAATCCGGAGACTCTTTTTCATGTAGATGCTATCCAGGCTTATGGCAAGTACAGGATTTATCCGAAGAAAATGAAGATTGACCTGCTTTCTGTAAGCAGCCATAAGATACACGGCCCCAAAGGCGTGGGATTTCTGTATATAGGCGATAAGGTGAAAATCCATCCCCTGATTTTGGGAGGAGGACAGCAGAAAGGCATGCGTTCAGGTACTGACAATGTACCGGGAATCGCCGGAATGGGAGAAGCCGCTAAAATCATATATGAACATCTGGATGAAAATACAGCTTATATGAGAGAGCTGAAAGAATATTTTGCCGGAGAGCTTGAAAAGCTGGAAAACGTGGTAATCAACGGCCCGGAACCTTCCAAAGGAGCTCCCCATATTTTAAATGTCAGCTTCCCGGGAGTGAGAAGCGAAGTGCTCCTTCATGCTCTTGAAGACAAAGGAATTTATGTCTCCGCAGGCAGTGCCTGCTCCAGCCACAAAAGGACAGGAAGCGCCTCTCTTGGGGCCATAGGTCTGAGTCCGGAGAGAAAAGAGTCCGCTGTTCGTTTCAGTTTCAGTGAATTTACTTCCAGGGAGGAACTGGACTATACCCTGGAGTCACTGAGAAGTCTTCTTCCCATGCTGCGGAGATATGCAAGAAAATAAAAGGAGAAAATTTGTATGTATAAGGCTTTTTTGATCAAATACGCAGAAATCGCTATTAAAGGAAAAAACCGTTATATCTTTGAGGATGCTCTGGTAGACCAGATCAGATATCAGCTGAGAAATGTAGAAGGCATTTTCAAGGTAGTAAAAGAAATGGGGCGTATCTTTGTATATCCCCAGGGCGATTTTGACTACGAGGAAGCTGTAGAGGCCATGAAACGGGTTTTCGGCATTTACGGCATCTGCCCTGCAGTGGTCCTGGAGGACCAGGGATTCGAACAGCTTTCTAAAGATGTGGCAGACTATGTGAAAAAGGTTTACGGGGAAAAATCCCTGACTTTTAAAGTAAATACCAGAAGAAATAAGAAAACCTATCCGATGCAGTCTATGGAGGTCAGCAGCGAGCTGGGAAGCGTGATCCTGGATGCCTGCCCCAATATGAAAGTAGATGTTCACAACCCTCAGGTGACAGTGAATGTGGAAATCAGGAATAAAATATATCTCTATTCTGAGAATATACCAGGACCTGGAGGTATGCCTCTGGGAACCAACGGAAGGGCTATGCTCCTGCTTTCAGGAGGAATCGACAGTCCTGTGGCAGGCTATATGATCGCTAAAAGAGGCGTGACCATTGACGCTGTTTATTTCCATGCGCCGCCATATACCAGCGAGCGTGCAAAGCAGAAGGTCATCGATCTGGCAAAACTGGTATCCAGGTATGCAGGGCCTATTCGGCTCCATATTGTGAACTTTACAGATATCCAGCTTTACATTTATGATAAATGCCCTCATGAAGAGCTGACTATCATCATGCGCCGGTATATGATGAAGATTGCAGAAGAATTTGCAAAGAAAGACGACTGTTTGGCCTTGGTAACTGGGGAGAGTATCGGACAGGTAGCCAGCCAGACAATTCATAGCCTTGCGGCTACCAACGAAGTCTGCACTATGCCTGTATTCCGCCCGCTGATCGGTTTTGATAAACAGGAAATCGTAGACGTAGCCTTAAAAATCCAGACCTATGAGACATCTATCCTGCCCTATGAGGACTGCTGTACGATTTTTGTGGCAAAACATCCGGTGACCAAGCCTAATATCCAGGTGATCAAAAAATCTGAAGAGCGGCTCCAGGAAAAAATCGAGGATATGCTGAAAGAAGCAGTGGATACTGCAGAAACGGTGCTTTGCGAAGAATAAACGGCAGCATACCGTATTGTACCCTGTACGGAGAAATTTTATTCTATAGGATGGTCGGGAAGTACTTTCCTGTAGAATAAAAAAGCTGCCGCATAAAGCGGCAGCCTTTTATATAAGTTCTGAGATTATACTAAGTATGGTTTTAATGTTTCTAAGATTTCATCAAGAGCGGCATCTGCTGCATGGATATTTAAGTCGATAGCTTTAGATAAATCTAAAGAAAAGATGCCCATGATGGACTTAGCATCGATTACATATCTACCGGAAACTAAATCGAAATCATAATCAAATTTTGTAATGTCATTTACAAAAGATTTAACTTTGTCGATAGAGTTCAGTGAAATTTTAACTGTTTTCATTGGAAAAATCCTCCCTTACCTCATTTTTAGTAATTGCATTTACAAGGATTATGTTACCGTTATTGGCAGAAAAAGTCAATATGAAAAAGGGAAAAATAAAACACAAAGAATCTGGTGACAATTCGTCAAAACGCTTAATGTATGGAGATAATAATAATGGAGAATATAAGAAAAAGAGTAGCATTGCACAATTTAGGATGCAAGGTTAATGCCTATGAAATGGAGGCTATGGAGCAGGACCTGAGGAAAGCAGGATACGAAATCGTACCCTTTGCCCCCGGAGCAGATGTATATATTATCAATACCTGCACGGTGACGAACATTGCTGACAGAAAGTCCAGACAGATGCTCCACAGAGCCAGAAAGATGAACCCTGAGGCCATTGTCATTGCCGCAGGATGTTATGTCCAGGCTCAAAAGGACTCTGAAAAAGTAGATGAAGCCATAGATATTGTACTGGGGAACAACCGAAAGCAGGAACTGCTGGATATTCTGGAAAATTATCACAAGGGACAGGGCCAGGAAAAGGTCCTGATGGATCTGGAAAAGCCAGTGGAATATGAAAATCTGGAACTTTCTTCCACAGGAGAACATACCAGAGCCTATCTGAAGGTACAGGATGGCTGCAATCAGTTCTGCAGCTACTGTATTATTCCTTACGTACGGGGACGGGTGCGTAGCAGGAAAAAAGAAGAGGTATTGGAAGAGGTAAGACGTCTTGTAGATAACGGCTACCAGGAATTTGTCCTTACTGGTATCCATTTGAGCTCCTATGGGATTGACATAGGAGAAAGCCTGCTGGGGCTGCTCCAGGCCGTCCATCAGATAGAAGGGGTAAAACGGATCCGTCTGGGCTCCCTGGAACCCAGGATCATTACAGAAGAATTCGGAAAAGCTCTGGGGAGTATGGAGAAAATCTGTCCCCATTTTCACTTATCACTTCAGAGTGGCTGCAATGAAACACTGAAGAGGATGAATCGGAAATATACGGCGGAAGAATATATGGAAGGATGCCGTATCCTGCGGAAATATTTCGAGAATCCGGCTCTTACCACAGATGTCATCGTGGGATTTCCTCAGGAAACAGAGGAAGAATTTGAAGCATCCAGAAAGTTTGTGGAGCAGGTAAACTTTTATGAGACTCATATATTTAAATACTCCAGAAGAAAAGGTACCAGGGCAGACCGTATGGAGGGACAGGTAGCCGAAGAGGAAAAGAACCGGAGGAGCCGTGTGCTTATTGGGATGGGAAAGGCTCATGAAAGAAACTATATGGAAAGTTTTCTGGGAAAAGAAGTAGAAATCCTTTTTGAGGAAACTGCAGAAATACAGGGAGAAACATATTGGACAGGACATACGAGAGAGTATCTGAAGACTGCGGTTAAAGCCAGTGAGAACCTGGAAAACCGCATAATGACAGCAACTGTTACAGGTTTTCTCCAGGATGGCATCTTTATTTGCAGAATATAATAGTTGAATTTCCGGGGAAGATATATTAGAATAAAGGTATAGTTGCAGTTGTATGTCCTTTTTTATCCCAGAGGGCTATAGCAGATTAGAACGAATTTTAGAGATAAGGGCGTGAATTGAGTATGGCAAATTTAGAGAATACACAATATTTTAATGTAAAATCAGACCCGGAAGTGAGAGTGAAAGAAGTTCTGGATCTGGTATATAATGCGATGTCAGAGAAAGGGTATAATCCGGTGAACCAGATTGTGGGCTATATTATGTCCGGAGACCCTACTTATATTACCAGCCATAAGGGAGCCAGAAGCACTATCATGAAAGTGGAGCGTGATGAGCTGGTAGAAGAGCTGCTGAAAGAATATATCAAGAATAAGTCCTGGAAACACGAATAAGCTATGAGGATCATGGGACTTGATTATGGCTCTAAGACCATAGGAGTGGCTGTCAGCGACCCTATGGGACTGACAGCCCAGGGTTTGGAAATTATCAGGAGAGAAGAGGAAAACAAGCTTCGGAAATCTCTGCGGAGGATTGAAGAACTGGTACAGGAGTATCAGGTGGAAGAGATTGTTCTTGGTTTTCCTAAAAATATGAACAATACTATCGGTGAACGGGCAGAGAAATCACTGCAGCTAAAGGAAACCCTGGAACGCAGACTGGGATTGCCCGTTGTTATGTGGGACGAAAGACTTACAACCGTAGAGGCGGACCGCACATTGATCGAAGCAGGTGTGCGAAGAGAAAACAGAAAGAAATATGTGGATATGATAGCAGCTGTATTTATTCTGCAGGGCTATTTAGATGCAAAAGCAAACCCGGATACCGTTTGATTTCTGCTGGCAACGAGTCTCCGGGTTATGTGTATGCCTGAAAAACAAAAAGAAAGGACGAATGTATGGAAACAGTAGTATTTGATGGAGAGGACGGATCTGAATTAGAATTCGGGATTTTGGAACAGACCAGAGTGGGAGGAATAAATTATCTCCTGGTCATTGATCCAGATGAGGCAGAAAATGAAAACGGAAGTGCGGCGTACATTTTAAAGGACATTTCAGAGGACGGCGACAAAGACGGCTGCTATGTATTCGTAGAGGATGATACAGAATACGATGCGGTTTACAAGGTCTTTGCAGCCATGTTAGAGGACATTGAGTTTGAATAGTGTCATAAAATGACAGGAACGGAAATTATCGGAGGAATAACATTGAAAAGAAATCATAATGGAAAATTGAAGATCATTCCTTTGGGCGGACTGGAACAGATAGGAATGAACATTACAGCTTTTGAGTATGAAGATAGTATCGTTGTGGTAGACTGTGGTCTTTCTTTCCCGGAAAATGATATGCTGGGAATCGACCTGGTCATCCCTGACGTGAGCTACCTTAAAGAAAATATTGATAAAGTAAAGGGATTTGTGATCACCCATGGGCATGAGGACCATATTGGCGCCCTGCCCTATGTTTTGAAGGAAGTAAATGTACCGATTTATGCTACGAAACTGACCGTAGGACTTATTGATAATAAATTAAAAGAGCATAATTTACTGAGAACTACCAAGAGAAAAGTAATCAAACACGGACAGTCCATTAATCTGGGATGTTTCCGGATTGAATTTATCAAGACAAACCACAGTATTCAGGATGCTTCTGCCCTGGCAATCTATTCTCCGGCAGGAACTGTCATCCATACAGGAGACTTTAAAGTGGACTATACCCCTGTATTCGGAGATGCCATTGATCTGCAGAGATTTGCGGAGATTGGGAAAAAAGGCGTCCTGGCCCTGATGTGTGACAGTACAAATGCGGAAAGAAAAGGATTTACCATGTCTGAAAGGACGGTGGGAAAGACCTTTGATAATATTTTTTCTGAACACCGGAATACCAGGATCATTATTGCTACCTTTGCGTCTAACGTAGACAGAGTGCAGCAGATTATTAATTCTGCTTATAAGTATGGAAGAAAGGTAGCTGTGGAAGGGCGGAGTATGGTAAATGTTATTGGCACTGCCCAGGAGCTGGGATATCTGCAGGTTCCGGACAAGACCCTTGTAGAGATCGATCAGATTAAAAACTATCCGGATGATAAGGTAGTCCTGATCACTACAGGAAGCCAGGGTGAGTCTATGGCAGCCCTTTCCCGTATGGCGGCTAATATCCATAAAAAAGTTACCATCAAACCAAATGATACCATTATTTTTAGTTCGAATCCTATTCCGGGAAATGAGAAAGCAGTATCGAAAGTTATCAATGAGCTGAGCAGAAAAGGTGCAGATGTAATCTTCCAGGATGCCCATGTTTCCGGACATGCCTGTCAGGAAGAGATTAAGCTTATCTATTCTCTTGTAAAACCCAAGTATGCCATACCAGTCCATGGAGAGTACCGACATTTAAAAGCACAGGCGGGAATTGCAAGAGAACTGGGTATTCCTAAGGAAAATATCTTTATCCTCTCTTCCGGAGATGTTCTGGAGCTGAATGAGCAGGAACCAGCCGGAGTAACTGGAAAAGTCCGTACAGGAGCAATCCTGGTAGATGGACTGGGCGTAGGAGATGTTGGAAATATTGTTTTGAGAGACCGTCAGCATTTGGCAGAAGACGGTATTATGATCGTTGTCCTTACACTGGAGAAACACAGCGGAAATCTGCTGGCAGGTCCGGACATCGTATCAAGAGGTTTTGTATATGTTCGAGAATCGGAAGATCTGATGGACGAAGCCCGTATTGTGGTGGAAGACGCCATTGATGTGTGCCTGGATAAGCATATTACAGACTGGGGAAAGATTAAGAACATCATTAAAGATTCCCTGGGAGATTTCCTGTGGAAACGGACAAAGAGAAATCCGATGATCCTGCCGATCATTATGGAGGCGTAAAGAATGAGCTTTATTGATACCTGTACAGAAATGCTGATTTCAGCGATCAAAAACGGCAGTGTTTATAAACAGTACTGCGTGGCTCTGGAAGCAGTAAATAAGATACCTGGTCTGAAAGAACAGGTGGATGATCTGCGCCGTATGAATTACAGGGTCCAGAATGAGTATGAGGATAAGAATCTGTATGAGGTTATTGACGATCTGGATGAAAAAATGGAAGAGCTGTGCAAGATTGAGGAAGTAAATCAATTTCTGGAGGCTGAGTTGGCACTGTGCAAGCAGCTTCAGGGAATCAGCACGGCCATTCACCAGGGAATTAATCTGGATGTTCCGGAATTATCGTAGACCAAGGAGAATACTATGGGAAAACAAGTCAGAAAACAGAAAAAATCATCCATTGTAGCCGGAGGGTTTTTCCGTTTTGCCCTTTATCTGATCATAGCCATAGCAGTGATCTATATTGGAAAATCTGCATATGACTTTGGATACGACATTTTTTATCAGCAGCCTATGGATTCAGAAGAAGAGGGCAGAGACATTACCGTGGTGGTGGAAGATGGGGATTCCGTATATCAGATAGGGAAAACTCTGGAGAACAGAGGACTTATCCGTGATGCGAAAGTGTTTGTGGTTCAGGAGAAGCTTTCTAATTACAGCGGCAAGCTCCAGACGGGAACTTATATACTCAATACCAGTATGACCCCGGATGAGATGATGGAGATTCTGTCCAGAGAGAATATAAAGGGACAGCCCAATCAGACTCAGGAGGATGGTACTGCCCAGGAAGGAAGCTCTGACATCCAGAATGGAACCGATGCTGACGCAGAAGAAACCCAGGAAGAGGGAGGAACTGGAGAGTGATCGTAGACGAGAGGTTAGTCACCTATATCAATTCCCTGGACAGGGGAAATACAGACTTCCTCAATCAGCTGGAAATGGAGGCTCTCAGAGACCATGTACCCATTATCCGGCGGGAGACACAGAGTCTTTTGAAAGTTCTCCTGGAGCTTACAGCTCCCTCAAGGATTCTGGAAGTAGGGACAGCCGTGGGATTTTCTGCGCTTCTTATGAGTACTTACGGTCCGGGAGAATGCAGGATTACCACTATTGAAAATTATGAGAAACGGATATCAGCAGCCAGAGAGAATTTAAAAAAGGCTGGAAAAGAAAAGCAGATTACCCTTTTAGAAGGAGATGCCCAAAAGGTTCTGAAGACTCTTGAGGAACCTTTTGACTTTATTTTTATGGATGCGGCAAAGGGACAGTATATCCATTTTCTGCCGGACATTCTGCGCCTTCTTGTAAAAGGAGGAATTCTGATTTCTGACAATGTGCTCCAGGATGGAGATATTATCCAGTCCCACTTTGCAGTTGAGAGAAGGAACAGAACGATTTATAAACGTATGAGAGAGTATCTCAGTACGCTGAAGAACAGCAGCGAGCTGGAGACCGCCATTCTCCCTCTGGGAGACGGAGTGGCCCTCAGCGTAAGAAAGTAACAGGAGGAGAGAAATGAGGGAAAAACCGGAATTGCTGATTCCAGCAAGCAGCCTGGAGGTGCTGAAAATTGCAGTCATCTTTGGGGCTGATGCGGTATATATCGGCGGTGAAGCTTTCGGACTTCGGGCAAAAGCCAAGAACTTTTCTATGGAAGATATGAAGGAAGGTATTGCTTTCGCCCATGAGCATGGGGTGAAGGTTTATGTTACCGCCAATATCCTGGCTCACAATGAAGATCTTCCCAAGGTACGGGAATATTTTCAGGAGCTGAAGGAAATAAGACCGGACGCTCTGATCATTTCGGATCCGGGAATTTATATGATCGCTAAAGAGGTATGTCCTGAGACTGAAAGACATATCAGTACCCAGGCCAACAATACCAATTACGGAACTTATCTGTTCTGGTGGAATCTGGGAGCAAAAAGAGTGGTCAGCGCCAGGGAGTTGTCTCTTGAGGAAATCCGGGAAATCCGGGCCCACATTCCTGATGAGATGGAGATAGAGACTTTTATCCACGGAGCTATGTGCATTTCTTATTCCGGCAGATGTCTTCTTTCCAATTTTTTTACAGGAAGAGATGCTAACCGGGGAGCCTGCACCCATCCCTGCCGTTGGAAATATTCCATTGTGGAAGAGACCAGACCTGGAGAATATATGCCGGTTTATGAAAATGAGAGGGGAACCTATATCTTCAATTCGAAAGATCTGTGCATGATCGAGCATATGGACGATATTCTTGCCAGCGGCATTGACAGCCTGAAGATTGAGGGTAGAATGAAAACGGCTCTTTATGTGGCAACAGTTGCCAGGACTTATCGAAAGGCAATAGATGATTATCTGGAGGATCCGGCTAAATATCGGGAAAATATGCCCTGGTATCAGGAACAGATCAAAAGCTGCACCTACCGTCAGTTTACCACTGGATTTTTCTATGGAAAGCCCGACGAGACCAGCCAGATTTATGATAATAATACTTATGAAAAAGGATATACCTATCTGGGAATTGTCTGGGAGATAAAGGAAGGTCTGTGCAGGATTGAGCAGAGAAATAAGTTCTCTGTGGGAGAGACTGTTGAGATTATGAAGCCAGATGGCAGAAATATGCCGGTGACGGTGGAGAAAATTCTCAATGAAGAAGGACAGGAACAGGAGAGCGCGCCTCATCCTCAGCAGGTACTCTATGTAGCCCTCAGCCAGATGCCTGAGAAATATGACATTCTGAGAAGAAAAGAAGAGTAGAGATTTTTATATGTGCTTTGTACCGGATACAAATAAGGACCAGAAAAATTTGTATCCGGCATAGAGGCTGATCAAAAGTGTTCCCGCAGTTTCAGAAGAGCATTTTTTTCAATACGTGACACATAAGAGCGGCTGATATTCAGCCGCTTTGCTATTTCCCTCTGGGTCATTTCCTCCTTGCCGTAAAGACCATAGCGGAGGGTGATGATCTCCTGCTCTCTTTGAGAGAGGATTTTAGGGATAAGCTGATACAGATAGTCAATATCCTGTTTCAGAGAATAATTTTTTACCACATCTACAGGTTCTGTTTCAATCACATCCAGAAGGCTGATCTCATTCCCCTCTTTGTCTGTGCCGATGGGCTCATAGAGGGAAACTTCTTTACTGGATTTTTTCTTTGAACGAAGAAGCATAAGGAGCTCATTGTCAATACATCTTGCCGCATAGGTTGAGAGTCTGCTTGCTTTTTGAAAATCAAAGGTCTGAATGGCTTTGATCAGACCAATGGTTCCAATAGAGATCAGATCATCCAATTCTTCCGCAGCTCCCTGATATTTTTTTACAATATGTGCAACCAGTCGTAGATTTCGCTGAATCAGAATGTCTTTCGCTTCCAGGCTGCCCTGTTTGTATTCCTGAAGATAATATCTTTCCTCTTCCGGAGTCAGGGGCTTTAGAAATGTTTTCACACAAGCATACCTCGGAGGAATTTAATTATAGTTTATGTGAAGAGAGACGATTTAGTGCTTTTCCACTGTAAATTCCCCGATTTCTCGGAAAAGAAAGAAGAAATACGTCTTGCTGCCCTGGGAAAATAAGGCTATAATCATACATAAATACAACATCTGAATTTCTGGCGTTTCTGCCAAAAAATCCATTGGATCAAAACTGAAAACAATTAAGACTAAGGGGATATTATGCATTTACAGCGGGAATATACCCCGGAAAAGGAGGTATTATGTACAGCAGCGTTTTATCAGCCACGATTTCCGGTGTGGAAGGCGTGCCGGTGCTGGTGGAGGCAGATGTAAGCGGAGGTCTGCCAGTCTTTTCTATGGTAGGATATCTTTCTTCCAGAGTGAGAGAAGCCCAGGAGCGGGTGTGGACAGCACTTCGCAATACTGGTCTGACCTTTCCGCCCAAAAGAATCACAGTAAACCTTTCTCCGGCAGATATACGGAAAGAGGGAACCAGATTTGACCTTCCTATTGCGGCAGCTCTTCTGGGAGCTTTTGGATATCTGGAGCATGAGAAACTTCAGGGAGTATGTATGGCAGGAGAGTTGGGGCTCAACGGAGAGATCAAAGGCGTACGGGGAATCCTGCCTATTGTGGATACAGCAGTCAAAAACAGGTGCCCTTTGTGTATTGTTCCTTCTGCAAATCTGGCAGAAACAGCCGGATTCTGTGGAATCAAAGTCCTAGGCGTCAGCAGCCTGGAAGAATTTCTGGAGCTGGCAAAGCTGGAAGACTGGGGCGCCAGTCTGGTTTCAGAACCGGAAAGTAAAGAGGAGAAAGATGAGGAGTATCAGGATGACTTTTCCGATATATTAGGCCAGGAAGCGGCTAAGCGGGCAGCAGTTATTGCAGCAGCCGGTTTCCACAATATCCTTTTTATCGGAACTAAAGGTGCCGGAAAAACTATGATCGCAACCAGACTCCCCACCATATTCCCTGAGCTTGACAGGGAAGACAGTATGGAGCTTTCCAGGATATACAGTGTGGCAGGACTTCTTGGAGGAGAAAGAACCAGGATCAGAACCCGCCCTTTCCGCAGCCCTCACCACACAGCTACAGCAAAGGCTCTGGCCGGAGGAGGGGCCTATCCTACGCCGGGTGAGATTACTCTGGCTCATAAAGGCATACTGTTTCTGGATGAGCTTCCTGAGTTTTCCAGGTCTGCTCTGGAAATTCTGCGGCAGCCTCTGGAACAAAGAAAGATTTTTATTTCCAGAGTCCATGGAAATTATGAATTTCCTGCAGATTTCCTTCTGGCAGCCGCTATGAATCCCTGCCCCTGCGGCTATTATCCAGATAGGAACCGCTGTGCATGTACCAGACATCAGGTGGAAAACTACCTGGGAAAAATCAGCGGACCTCTTCTGGACCGGTTTGACATCTGTACAGAAATGAGAGAAGTACCTGGGGAAAAACTAAAACATCGGTCTGCTGGGAAGACCTCTGAAGAAATCCGCAGAGAAGTCCTTCGGGTCCATGAAATACAAAAAGAACGGTACAAAGGAACAGAAATTACCTTCAATAGCCGGCTTTCCGGAAAAGAAACGGAGAAATTCTGTATAACAGATAAAAATGCAGGAAGACTGTTGGGGAAGGTTTATGAAAAACTGGGGCTCAGCGTCAGAGGATACTATAAAATATTGAAAACTGCCAGGACCATTGCGGATCTGGAGGGCAGCGAGAAAATCAGAGAAAACCATATCAGTGAAGCAGTCTGCTACCGCTCTATAGATAAAAAATATTGGAAATAAAAAAGAGGAGGGGACATATGATGGAACAAAGAGACAGGGCGTGGATATGCAAGAGAGAAGACAGGCAATATCCGAAGAAACTGCAGTATTATGATTCCATGCCAGAGGTACTCTATATCAGAGGAGAACTGCCGGAGCCAGATAAGCCTGTGGTGGCTATAGTAGGCGCCAGAGCATGCAGCAGATACGGAGAGCATCAGGCCTATAGATTCGGAAAAATACTGGGAGAAAATGGGGTACAGGTCATCAGCGGCCTGGCCAGAGGCGTAGATGGGATGGCCCATAGAGGCGCTCTGGATGCAGGTGGAAAGACCTTTGCAGTCATGGGCTGCGGAGGTGATATCTGCTATCCTCCGGAACACAGAGAACTGTATGAGAGGATGAAAGAGGGAGACGGCGGAATCCTGTCAGAATTCCCGGACGGGACGCCTCCTTACGGAAGAAATTTTCCCAGAAGAAACAGGATCATCAGCGGCCTGGCAGACCTGGTCCTGGTAATCGAAGCCAGAACCAGGAGCGGTTCTCTTATTACAGCCGGCTATGCCCTGGAGCAGGGAAAGACAGTTTACGCTTTGCCGGGAAGAGTGGGAGATGCATTAAGCGAAGGCTGCAACCAGCTTATTGCAGACGGGGCGGGGATTGCCTGCTCTCCGGAAATGCTGCTGGAAGAAATAGGGATAAGGGCTGAAAGGAAAGTTAATTTCAGGCAAAATTCAAAGATAAGACTTGCAAGCCAGGAAGAAATGGTGTATAGTTGTCTGGATTTCCAACCAAAGAATATAGAAGATATTTATCAGGAAACACGTTTAGATACAAGAGTAATTGCAGAAGTTTTATTGAAATTGGAACTTGACGGGCTGGTTACAGAGCCTGTTAAGAATTACTATGCCAGAGCAGGAGGTTGACATGGCGAAATATCTGGTAATTGTGGAATCACCGGCAAAGGTAAAGACAATTAAAAAATTTCTGGGCTCAAATTATGAAGTAATGGCCTCTAACGGTCATGTGCGGGATCTTCCCAAGAGCCAGCTGGGGTTTGACGTAGAACATGATTATGAGCCTAAATATATTACAATCCGTGGTAAGGGAGATATTCTGGCTGCCCTGCGTAAAGCGGCAAAGAAAGCAGATAAGGTCTACCTGGCAACGGACCCTGACCGGGAAGGAGAGGCTATATCCTGGCATCTCTCCTATGCCCTGAAACTGGATAAGAAAAAAATGCGCAGGATTACCTTTAATGAGATTACAAAAAGTGCGGTGAAGGCTTCCATTAAACAGGCCAGGGATATTAATATGAATCTGGTAGACGCCCAGCAGGCCCGAAGAGTACTGGACCGTATGGTGGGCTATGAGATCAGTCCATTGCTTTGGGAAAAAGTAAAAAGAGGCCTCAGCGCAGGAAGAGTTCAGTCCGTGGCCCTGCGCATCATTGGAGACAGGGAGGAAGAGATCAATAACTTTATTCCCGAAGAATACTGGACCCTGGACGGAGAGTTCAATGTAGAAGGGGAGAAAAAGCCCCTGATCGCCAAATTTTACGGAAACAAAAATAAAAAGATAACCATACATTCTAAGGCAGAGCTGGACAAGATCCTGAAGGAACTCCAGGGAGTGACTTATAAAATTGCAGAAGTAAAGAAAGGTGAGAGGAGTAAAAAGGCTCCTTTACCCTTTACTACCAGTACCCTTCAGCAGGAGGCATCCAAGGTGCTGAACTTCTCAACTCAGAAGACTATGAGACTGGCTCAGCAGCTTTATGAAGGTGTGGATATAAAGGGAAGCGGCACGGTAGGTCTGATTACGTATCTGCGTACAGATTCTACTCGTATTTCGGAAGAAGCAGACCGGACTGCCAGAGAATATATTGCAGAGCAGTATGGACAGGAGTATGTGGCAGAGCCGGAAAAGAAAAATGATAACGGAAAACGTATTCAGGATGCTCATGAGGCCATCCGTCCTACGGATATTTCCAGACTGCCTGCCCAGGTAAAAGAGTCCCTGTCCAGAGACCAGTTCCGCCTGTATCAGCTGATCTGGAAGCGGTTTGCGGCCAGCAGGATGCAGCAGGCAAAATATGAGACGACTTCGGTAAAGGTACAGGGCGGGGAGTATTATTTCACCGCAGCGGCTTCTAAACTGAAATTCGATGGTTTTATGACTGTATATACACAGGATGATGAGGAGAAGCAGGAGAATCAGCTTCTGGCCAAAAACCTGGAAGAAGATACAGAGATCAGCCTGAAAGGATTAAAAGAGCTTCAGCATTTTACCCAGCCGCCGGCTCATTACACGGAAGCAGCTCTGGTAAAGACTCTGGAAGAACTGGGAATCGGAAGGCCAAGTACCTATGCGCCTACGATCACGACTATTATTGCAAGAAGATACGTGGCAAAGGAAAATAAGAATCTGTATATGACAGAGCTGGGTGAAGTGGTAAATAATATTATGAAAGAAGCTTTCCCCAGTATTGTGGATGTATATTTTACTGCTACCATGGAACAGCTTCTGGACAGTGTGGAAGAAGGAAAGGTACAGTGGAAGACGGTTATCCGCAACTTCTATCCGGACCTGGAAGAGGCAGTGAAAAAGGCCAGACAGGAGCTGGAACAGGTGAAGATCGAGGATGAGGTTACCGATGTGATCTGTGAACAATGCGGAAGAAACATGGTGGTAAAATACGGTCCTCATGGGAAATTTCTGGCATGTCCGGGATTTCCTGAGTGCAAAAATACCAAGCCTTATCTGGAAAAAATCGGTGTTCCCTGTCCTATTTGCGGAAAAGACGTGGTGATTAAGAGAAGTAAAAAGGGCAGGATATATTATGGATGTGAAAACAATCCGGACTGTGAATTCATGTCCTGGCAGAAGCCATCCAGAGAAAAATGCCCTTCCTGCCACAGCTATATGCTGGAAAAGGGAAACAAGCTGGTATGTTCAGATAAACAGTGCGGTTATGTGATGATGAAGCCTAAGGAAAAAACTGCAGAGGACAGCATTGCATAATATACGATTAAAAGGAGTTTTCCTGAAACAGAAGAGGTTTTTCTGCTTCGGAGAACTCCTTTTTTCTGCAGAACAGTCCTTCGGACTTATTCCGTTTTGCCTCAGAGCAGGGAGTAAATCCGGAAGATACTGAAGAATATAGAAAATAGTCTGGAAAAAGAGAAAACATTTCTTGATGAAGGAATTATTAGAAAACAGATAAAAAGACTGAAAATAGAAAAACTATACATTGATTTCAGAATAGTTGTATGCTAAAATAAATCATATAAACAGAAAGTATAGTTGCCGTCAGACTGTCAGCTTGTAATTTAAGTTGCCTTATTTTCCTTGTGCTGGAGCTCAGACATCTGTTTGCTTTCCGGTACAGGGAGGGTAACAAGATCATAAGAAAGGAGGTTCGCCATGAGCGTACAATTATTAGACAAGACCAGAAAAATCAACAAGCTGCTTCACAACAACCATGCGTCTAAGGTTCTTTTTAATGATATCTGTGAAGTCATGGTAGAGACATTGGATTCAAATATTCTGGTGATCAGCAGGAAGGGAAAGGTACTGGGCGTCGGTGCATGCCCTGGAGTAGAAAAAATAAACGAACTGATTGATAGCGAGGTAGGCGGTTATATTGACAAGCTGCTAAATGAAAGACTTCTGGGAGTATTATCCACAAAGGAAAATGTAAACCTGGAGACGCTGGGATTTGAAAGTGAGAATATCGGCCAGTATGTAGCCATTATCAGCCCTATTGATATTGCTGGAGAGAGGCTTGGAACTCTGTTTATGTACCGCAGTGAAAAGCCTTATGATATTGAAGACATTATCGTAAGTGAGTATGGCACTACAGTGGTAGGCCTGGAAATGATGCGGTCTGTACATGAGGAAAATGCAGAGGAAAACAGGAAAATCCAGGTGGTAAAATCTGCTTTTAATACCCTGTCATTTTCAGAACTGGAAGCAATCATTCATATTTTTGATGAACTGGACGGAGATGAGGGGATTCTGGTAGCCAGCAAGATTGCAGACCGTGTGGGAATCACCCGATCAGTTATTGTCAACGCACTGAGAAAGTTTGAAAGTGCAGGAGTTATTGAGTCCCGTTCTTCCGGCATGAAGGGAACCTATATCAAGGTACTCAATGAAGTGATTTTTGATGAACTGGAAGAAATTAAAAAACGAAAATTAGTGAAGAAATAAACATCGAAAGAGAAAAGGAGCCTTTCCTCAGAAATTGCTGATAAAGGAGTTTTTGAGGAAAGGCTCTTTTTCTTGGGATACACAAACAATGCTTATATTCTTACAATAAATTAACAGAAAAATAATAAAGATAAGAAAACAAAAGAAAAAATGAGATAAGATGAGATATAAGCATAATAAATGCAAATATACAGGTATAAATCCGGTTGCGAAAAAGTAATAAATTAACTAATATATGACTATCGGTTAGCACTCGACAGAAATGAGTGCTAATAAAACGAAAGAATGGAAATTTTGTAAGGAGGAAATAGATATGAAATTAGTACCATTAGGAGACAGAGTTGTATTAAAACAGTTAGAAGCAGAAGAGACAACCAAGTCAGGTATTGTACTTCCTGGTCAGGCCCAGGAAAAACCTCAGCAGGCAGAAGTTGTTGCTGTAGGTCCGGGCGGAGTTGTTGACGGCAAAGAAGTAAAGATGGAAGTTGCTGTAGGCGATCAGGTTATCTATTCCAAATATGCCGGAACAGATGTAAAACTTAACGAAGAGGAATACATCATCGTAAAACAGAGTGATATTCTGGCAATAGTAAAATAATAAATAACGATTAGAATTTATAGGAGGAATGTCATCATGGCAAAAGAAATCAAATACGGAGCAGAGGCTAGATCAGCTCTGGAAGCTGGCGTTAATAAATTAGCAGATACAGTAAGAGTAACACTGGGCCCAAAAGGAAGAAACGTAGTGCTGGATAAATCTTTCGGCGCTCCTTTGATCACCAACGACGGTGTTACTATTGCAAAAGAAATCGAGCTGGAAGACGGATTTGAAAACATGGGCGCTCAGCTTATCAAAGAAGTTGCTTCCAAAACAAACGATGTAGCAGGTGACGGTACTACAACAGCTACAGTTCTGGCTCAGGCAATGGTTCATGAAGGAATGAAGAACCTGGCAGCAGGAGCAAATCCTATCATCCTGAGAAAAGGTATGAAAAAAGCTACAGAAGCTGCTGTAAGCGCTATCCAGGAGATGAGTAAAAACATTGAAGGCAGAGACCAGATCGCAAGAGTAGCTGCTATTTCTGCAGGTGATGATGAAGTAGGCGAAATGGTAGCAGAAGCTATGGAAAAAGTCAGCAAAGACGGCGTTATCACTATCGAAGAGTCCAAGACAATGAAGACAGAACTGGACCTGGTAGAAGGTATGCAGTTTGACCGCGGATATATTTCTGCATACATGGCAACAGATATGGATAAGATGGAAGCAGTTCTTGAAGATCCATATATCCTGATCACAGACAAGAAGATCACAAACATTCAGGACATTCTGCCTCTGCTGGAGCAGATCGTTAAAACAGGCGCTAAGCTGCTGATCATCGCAGAGGATATCGAAGGTGAAGCACTGACTACTCTGATCGTTAATAAATTAAGAGGAACCTTCTCTGTATGCGCTGTAAAGGCTCCTGGATATGGCGACAGAAGAAAAGAAATGCTGAAAGATATTGCAATCCTTACAAACGGTACAGTTATTTCCGATGAACTGGGACTGGAATTAAAAGACGTAACTATGGATCAGCTGGGACGTGCAAAATCCGTTAAAGTTGAAAAAGAAAACACAGTTATCGTTGACGGTATGGGCGACAAAGAAGAAATCGCTGCAAGAGTTGCTCAGATCAAACATCAGATTGCAGAGACAACATCTGATTTCGACAGAGAAAAATTACAGGAAAGACTTGCAAAACTGGCAGGCGGCGTAGCTGTTATCCGTGTAGGCGCAGCTACAGAAACTGAAATGAAAGAAGCAAAACTTCGTATGGAAGATGCTCTCAACGCTACAAGAGCAGCTGTTGAGGAGGGTATCATCGCAGGCGGCGGCTCCGCTTACATCCATGCATCTAAAGAAGTTGCCAAAGAAGTAGAAAAACTGGAAGGCGACGAGAAGACAGGTGCAAGAGTTGTACTGAAAGCTCTGGAAGCTCCACTGTATCATATCGCTGCAAACGCAGGTCTGGAAGGCTCTGTGATCATCAATAAAGTAAGAGAGTCTGATAAAGGTGTTGGATTCGATGCTTTAAGAGAAGAATATGTAGATATGGTAAAAGAAGGAATCCTGGATCCTGCAAAAGTTACAAGAAGCGCACTGCAGAACGCTACAAGTGTTGCAGGAACTCTGCTGACAACAGAAGCAGTTGTTTCTACTATTAAAGAAGACACACCGGCAATGCCGGCTGGCGGACAGGGAATGATGTAATCCCCGAAAAATCGCTGCAATGACAGGATGTGCTCCCTTTCCAGGCAGACAAGAAACTGATAAAGACTTGCTGCCTGGCAGGGAGCATTTTTGTTTCTTGCAACAGAAATTTTTTTGTGATACACTGATTATCAGAACATATGAAATAACAGGAGGAACGTAAGATGACGGACATGTATTCGGAGCTTCTTGTAAAGAAGGAGACTACCGGAAAAGATCAGGCAATTAAGATTCTGATCATTGCGCTCATTGTGCTTACGGCAGCAGCCGGGCTGCTGATCACCCCTTTGGCGTGGGTGCTGACTATCGGATTGGGTATTGCGGCATATTTTGTATTACCCCTTCTGGACCTGGAATATGAGTATGTATTCGTAAATGGTGAACTGGATATTGACCGGATTGCTTCCAAAGCTAAGAGAAAGAGAATGAAAAGCTTTGACCTGGCTAAAATGGAAATGATGGCTCCGGTAAATTCTCACAGGATGGACTATCAGAACCATAATACGAATTTAAAGGTCCTGGATTTCTCATCAGGAAATCCCCAGCACAAAATTTTTGCAATGATCATTCCGGATGACAACAATGTATATAAAGTTCTTCTGGAGCCGGACAGAGAGCTGATAGATAATATCGCAAGAAGCTGTCCGAGAAAAGTTTTTCTGGATTGACAGTTTTGTCGTAATTTGTTATATTACTGTACTATAAACAAATTGAAGGGAGAATGAAAATGGGTAAGATTATTGGCGAAGGCATTACTTTTGATGATGTTCTGCTGGTTCCGGCGTATTCAGAAGTAATCCCCAATCAGGTAGAATTATCAACTTGGCTTACAAAAAAGGTAAAGCTGAACATACCGATGATGAGTGCAGGTATGGATACAGTTACTGAGCATCGTATGGCGATTGCCATGGCGAGACAGGGCGGTATCGGAATCATTCACAAAAATATGTCTATTGAAGAGCAGGCTGAAGAAGTAGATAAGGTGAAACGTTCTGAAAACGGCGTTATCACAGACCCATTTTTCCTGTCTCCGGAACATACGCTGGCAGATGCCAACGATCTGATGTCTAAGTTCCGCATTTCAGGAGTGCCTATTACAGAAGGAAAGAAACTGGTAGGTATTATCACAAACCGGGATTTGAAATTTGAAGAAGACTTTTCCAGAAAGATTAAAGAGTGTATGACTTCAGAGGGACTGGTTACTGCCAGAGAAGGTGTTACTCTGGAAGAGGCGAAAAAAATCCTGGCGAGATCTAGAAAAGAGAAACTCCCTATTGTAGATGAAAACTTTAATTTAAAAGGGCTTATCACCATCAAGGATATTGAGAAACAGATTAAATATCCTTTGTCCGCAAAAGATGCACAGGGCAGACTGCTGTGCGGTGCCGCAGTAGGAATTACAAATAATGTAATGGCCAGAATTGATGCCCTTGTAAATGCCCATGTGGATGTAGTGGTTGTGGACTCCGCACATGGACATTCTGCAAACATTCTTCGGACAGTACGGGAGATTAAGGAAAAATATCCGGATCTTCAGCTGATCGCTGGTAATGTTGCTACAGGTGAGGCTACTAAAGCATTGATCGATGCAGGAGTAGATGCTGTTAAGGTTGGTATCGGCCCTGGTTCTATCTGTACAACCCGTGTGGTTGCCGGTATCGGTGTGCCTCAGATTACCGCTATCATGGAATGCTATGAGGTTGCCAAGGAGTATGATATTCCGATCATCGCTGACGGAGGTATCAAGTATTCCGGCGATATGACCAAAGCTATCGCTGCAGGCGCCAACGTCTGTATGATGGGAAGCATCTTTGCAGGATGCGACGAGAGCCCTGGAGATTTCGAACTGTATCAGGGAAGAAAATATAAAGTATACAGAGGCATGGGCTCTATTGCAGCCATGGAAAACGGCAGCAAAGACCGCTATTTCCAGGAAGATGCAAAGAAACTGGTACCGGAAGGCGTAGAAGGCCGTGTGGCTTACAAAGGTCATGTAGAAGATACAGTATTCCAGCTTATCGGAGGAATCCGTTCCGGAATGGGATATTGTGGAGCAAAGGATATTGAGACTCTGAAGAGAACAGGAAAATTTGTAAAGATTTCTGCAGCAGCTTTAAAAGAATCTCATCCTCATGACATTCACATTACCAAAGAGGCTCCTAACTACAGTATTGACGAATAAGATAACAAAACACAGAGATATACGAATTTGGAAATGAGTATAGAGCAGAGGGGTTGCTGTAAACACGGCGGTCCCTCTGTTTTTTGCTTTGTACTGCAGCTTAAGAGGAAACGCTCTATGAAAAGACAAGAGTACGGAGAAAGCTACGAAAAAAGAAGAACAGAAAGAAAAAAACAGAGAAAAAAAGAAAGGCTTCGCAGGATTACAATTTTTGGCACAGCAGTCCTTACAGCTTGTGTAATCGCAGCAGGAGGCAATCGGATTACTGCGGCTATGGAGGAACAGCGGCTTTTGAAGGCCAGAAACGAGTCTTTTGTAGGGGCTCCTCCCTTTCAGGTGGACCTCCTGGAGGCGAACGAGTATTCCAGGCCGGGAATCCCTCTGGAAGAAATTAACGGAATCGTAATCCACTATACGGCAAATCCGGGAAGTACAGCTCAGAATAACAGAGATTATTTTGAAGGACTAAAAGACAGCCATGAGACAAAGGTGAGCAGCCATTTTGTGGTAGGAACTGAGGGAGAGATCGTCCAGTGCATTCCAAGCTCAGAGATTGCCTATGCCTCCAATTCCAGAAACAGTGATACGCTGTCTATAGAGTGCTGTCATTTAGATGAGACAGGAGCGTTTACAGATGCAACTTATACTTCACTGGTACGTCTTACAGGATGGCTGTGCTATCGATTCAATCTTACCAGCGAAGATGTGATCCGCCACTATGACGTAACAGGAAAGATATGCCCGAAATATTATGTGGACCATCCAGAGGCATGGGAACAGTTTAAAGAGGACGTGGAAGAACAGATAAAAGTTGTGGAGCAGGAGGTAGTGGCTGCGGAGGGGGAATAATATATGGAAGGTGTAGTAGAAAAGAAAGAGATATGTGGAATTAAAAAAGTGCGGGATTACTGCAAATCGCATATGTGGTGTTCGTTCGCAATGGCAATATTAGTTGCGATTATTTTGTTGATGACTATAATGTGGGTTTATATGAAAAATCAATATTATACTCATCTTGTAGAAACTACATATACCACGGAAGAAGCACTGATGAATTCCGTCAGGATTAATATGAAGAACCAAATGGAGACGTATATTAATTTGGGATCAGGACTTTCAATAAATGAAGAGACGGTAGATGCTATCCAGGATTTTGTGACAGGAGATGTGGATGCACAGACTAATAAAGACATGAGTAACGCTTTAAAGTCAGCAGCTAGAAGTTCTACTTTTATTGTAGGAATTGCAGTGGCTTCAGAGGAGGGGATCATATATCAGTATGATAAAAACGAAATGAGAATTGCTGGTTCAAGACCCATTTGGGAGGAAGACAGTGAAGAGATGATCAAAGAGGTTTTTTCAGAAATCAAAGAAAAAAATGGAAAAAATGAAATACCTAGATATAAGATTATCACACATCCTATGATACATCCTAATATGGAAAGTTTAGGCATGATTCATATTGCCTTTCCACTTAAAAATCTCAATTCTTATCAGAATGTAGAATATATGATGCTGGTTTCCTTTCAGACACAGCCTTTGACCAGTTTCCTTAGACAAATGAACCAGAATCAAGAAGAATATATACAAGCTTATATTGAGGACAGCGAAGGGGAGATCATGCTCCATACTCAAGGAAGGGAATATATGGGAATACGTTCATCAGATTATCAGAAGGAAAACCAGCTGACTGGGCTGACTGCACAGATTGGAAATTATGGCTGGACGCTTCATGCAGTGATTGACGAAGAAATGCTGATGAAAAAGGTGGACACTATATATGGACAGATGGTAATTATTTATGCTGGGGCTATATTGATTATTCTATTGATTCTCTTTTGGACTACGAACCGAATTCTCCGCCCCGTGAATATTATAAGCAACTCCATTAAAAGAGTAGAAGACAGTGAGACAAGAGAACAGATTGCTATTGAAGGGACCAATGAAGTTTGGCAGCTTGCCCAGGAATATAATAATATGCTTCAAAAAATCAGAAAAGCAGCCCAAGATGTAGAGGAGCAGCATGATAAAGTGATAGAGTCTCTGAAGATGAAGCAGCGGGCTGAAAGAGAGGCTTTAGAATCTCAGATCAATGCTCATTTTATTTGTAATATGCTTAATGCAATTAATTATGAGGCTATGGAAAGCGGAAATTTTAAAGTCTCCATTTTACTAAAAAAGCTGTCTAATATTTTAAGGTATA
The DNA here is from genome assembly GCF_002161645.1 of Blautia sp. An46. Classification (NCBI taxonomy): domain Bacteria; kingdom Bacillati; phylum Bacillota; class Clostridia; order Lachnospirales; family Lachnospiraceae; genus Blautia; species Blautia sp. An46. The sequence continues at coordinate 105,704 of NZ_NFIF01000005.1, forward strand.
CTTTTGACCAGAAGCACCAGAATGTATACATGTTTCAAGAGATTTCCTGGATAGAGCAGTATCTTTTCCTTCAAAGGGAACGGCTTGACAATGCCTTTTCCTATGAGATTGATTTTGATTCGGACTATGATAACTGGCCCTGTAGAAAATTAATGCTCCAGCCCTTTGTGGAAAATTCGATTGTTCATGGATTTGAAGGTATGGAGAATGGCGGAAATATTAAGATAACCGGAAAGGGATATAAAGAATTTTTAGAAATCATCATAGAAGATAATGGACAGGGGATAGCCGAGAAGAGAAAGACTGTCATACAGGAAATTTTGGATGACCCTATGCTTGCAAAGAAAAGAGAAGTGGGGATTGGTATTTCTAATGTTATTACGCGAATGAGAATGCATTATGGAGAAAAAATGAAAGTGGAATTTTGGACAGAAGAGGGGAAAGGAACTAGATTTGTTTTTATTCTCCCTATGCCAGAATAAAAAAGATGTGATGAGGGTGAGATATTTATGAGGATTTTAATTGCAGAAGATGAAAGAAGAGCAATGAGGGGATTAAAAAATTTGATTGTCTCTATTTCTGAAGAGTACGAAGTTGTAGCAGAGGCCTCGAATGGACGGCAGGCACTGGAAATGGTACAGATTGTAAAACCCGATGTAGTTTTCACAGACTTAAAAATGCCTTATATGGATGGAATGTCTTTGATAAAAGCTGCTCAGGCTGCGGGAATATCTGCTCAATATGTGATCGTTACAGCGTATGAAGAATTTGAGGCGGCCAGAGAAGCAATCGTACTGGGAGTCAAAGACTATCTGGTGAAACCGATAACTTATGATGAAGTTTATGATCTTATGAAGCGTCTGGAGAGAAAAAAGGGAGTAGACGGAAGTGAACAGATAGGAAAGCTGAAGGAAAGATATCCGGACGCCCATCCTTTAGTAATAAAGTGTCTTAATTTTATTGACAATGGATATGGATCAAAGATTAATCAGAAAGAACTGGCAGAGAATTTAGGGGTATCTCAAGAATATCTATGTTATCTTTTTAATAAAGATATAGGAGAAACTTTTACAAAGTTTTTAAAGAACTATCGAATAGAGACGGCAAAAAGACTTCTGCTAGCAGGTTATCCTAGGGAAGAACTTCCCTATCATGTAGGGTTTTCAGACCCGAAGTATTTTAATAGAGTATTTCGGGAGACTGTAGGAATGAGCGTTGGGGAATTTGTGGAAAAAAATAATTCTATTATATGAGATTGATATAATCTTACAGAAACGGCGTTAGATGATGAGATTATTGTCTAGCGCTATTTTTATGCTGAAAAATATTTATCTTAAAATTTTCTCCCAATATTAAAAATTTACCTTAAAATTTTCTTCCAAATCTTAAAATGAGAAGTTTCGTATAATATGACGAAAATGTATAATAAAAACATCAAAAAATATACAAAGTGTAAGGAGGAAAAGATATGAAAAAACGATTTCAAAAGCTAGCAGCTCTATTTTTGGTCGGCTCATTAACTGCAGCTCTTGTATCTGGTTGTGGAGGCTCATCAGGAGGAAGCGATTCAGGGGATTCTTCAGATGGTGGAAGCTCATCGGGAGAACCAGCAGAAGTAACCTTGTGGCATTATTTTGAGGCTGAGGCACCTGCATTTGAGGCACTGATCGAGGAATACAATGAATCTCAGGATGCCATCCATATTACGCCAACGTTTGTTTCCAGGGAAGAATTGATGAATCAGTATACAATTGGTGCCGTTTCCGGAGAACTTCCGGATATCGGAATGGTGGATTCACCAGATATGGCTTCTTATATTTCTCTGGGGGTTTTTGAGGACATTACAGAGGATATACAGGATTGGGAAGATTTGGAGAACTTCTATGACGGTCCACTGTTAAGTGTTCAGGATGCAGAAGGACACTATTACGGTCTGCCACAGAATTCTAACTGTCTGACACTTTGCTGCAATATGGATATCTTGAATGCGGCAGGTTTTGATGCTCCTCCTACTACATGGGAAGAGTTCAGAGAAGTATGTGAGAAGACAACAGATACAGCAAATGGTGTTTATGGATTCTCCATGTGCGCTATCGGAACAGAAGAAGGTACTTTCCAGATTCTTCCATGGATCTGGTCAGCAGGCGGCGATATTGATAATCTGACCAGCGAAGGTTCTGTGAAAGCTATCCAGTTCCTTACAGACCTGGTTCAGAATGGATATATGAGCAAAGAAGTTGTAAACTGGCAGCAGTCTGATGCATATAACGCATTCTGTGCAGGAAAAGCAGCAATGTTTGAATCTGGTACATGGCAGCTCCAGGATATTGATGAGAAGATTAACGGCGCATTTAATTATGAATATGCATTGCTTCCAATGGATCAGGAATATGCTTCCTGTATCGGAGGTGAAAACTTTGGCGTCTGCACAGGCACAGAATACAAAGATGAATGTGTAGATTTCCTGAAATGGTTTATGAGTGCAGAGAAAAATGCAGAGTTTACAGCTGCAGCAACAAAACTTCCTGTTCGTTCTGATGCTGTTGGACTCCAGGAGATCTTTACAACAGATGAGAGATATGCAGTATTTAATGAAGCGATGAATTATGCAAAACCTCGTGGACCACATGCTCAGTGGCCGACATTGTCAGAAGCTTTATATAATGCAACACAGCAGGCTATGTTGGGAGATCAATCTGTTGAGGATGCTCTTTCTGCAGCTGCAGCTGTTATCGATCCGATTCTTGAAGAAGATCCTCTTCCAGAATCTACAGCCGGCGGAGGCGTAGCGGAGGATGTTAACCAATAAAATTACATAGTCCTATAGTTTATGCTAGATAAATAATGAGGGAGCCTCGGAAACAGTCTGGTATCCGGCTGGATTCCGGGGCTCTTTATATAGAGTCAAAAGAAGGGAGTGCATGAAATGAAGCTGAGTATAGCTGCAAAAAAGAAAAGAGAAGCATATATTTTTATTCTTCCCGGATTTCTGTATTTGCTGATTGTCTGTGGATATCCATTGGTTTACAATGTAGTGTTAAGTTTTAAAAATATGAATGTTAAAAATATGGCGACTGGCACATCTGTATTTGTCGGGTTAGAGAATTATAAGACTCTGTTTGCAGATCCGACATTCCAGATGGTTTTTAGAAATACCATTATTTTTACATTGGCTTGTCTGGTTATTCAATTTACTATTGGATTCCTGTTTGCGATGTTTTTTTCAAAGAAATTTACGCTGGCAGGACCTGTGCGTGGATTAATCCTGGTAGGTTACATGATGCCGATGTCTGTTACAGCTCTTTTAGGAAAAAATATGTTCCTGCTGGACGGAGGCGTTATTAATGATCTTCTTATGAAACTGCATATAATTTCTACGCCTGTTGACTGGCTGGTAAATGGAGGAACCGCATTAGCTGCAGTTATTGCAGTAAACTGCTGGGTAGGAATTCCTTTCAATATGCTCCTTTTGACATCTGGATTAACAGGTATCTCTGAAGATATCTATGAAAGCGCATCTATTGATGGAGCTAATAAATTTCAGCGATTTTTATATATCACTTTGCCTTTGATGAAGCCTGCAATGCTTTCAGTATTAATGCTTGGATTCATCTATACTTTCAAAGCATTCGACCTTATGTATATCATGACGTCAGGCGGTCCATATAATTCTACAGATGTTCTGGGAACTTATGCTTATTCCAAAGCTTTTACCCAGTATGAATTTTCTCAGGGCTCTGCTATTGCTATGATATTGTTCGTATGTCTGTTCCTGGTTGGCCTGTTTTATCTGAAATTATTAAGTAAGGAGGATGACTAGAATGAGTAATGAGAATGTAAGAACTGTTAAAAGACATTATTGGCAGACAAAAGAAGGACGGAGAAATGTGATCAACTGTGTTATTGCAGTTTTGATAGCTATATTCTTTCTGTTTCCGATCTACTGGCTGATCCAGATGTCATTTAAAACAGATATGGAGAGTTTCGGAAAAATTGTTACATATTATCCTCATGAATTTACCATAGACCCATGGCTGCAAAATCTTCAGGACGCAGATTTCCTTACATCATTGCGCAACAGTGTTCTTATCGCATTCTGCGCAATGCTGATTTCCCTAGTGTTTGGCGTACCAGCGGCATATGGAATGGGGCGTTATCAGGTAAAAGGCACAAAGTCCTTTATGCTTACATTTTTGGTAACTCAGATGCTTCCTGCATCCGTAATGCTTACACCTATGTATTTGACATTTTCAAAGCTGCATTTGCTGGGGACTTATTGGGCACCTGCTATTGCAGTTGCTTCAGGCTCAGTTCCTTTTATTGTGGTAACATTACGTCCATACTTTAAGAGTATACCGGTTTCTCTTGATGAGGCGGCCAGGATTGACGGATGCGGTGTGTTCCGCTCTTTCTTTAAGATTATGATACCTACTATAAAAACAGGTATTATTACAGTAGTTGTTATTTCATTCTTAAATGGCTGGAACGACTTGATCTATTCTATGACATTCAATGTAGATGCAGATATGAGGCCTTTGACAGCAAACATACGTAAGTTCCAGAGTAAATATGGAACAAAATGGAACTGTATCATGGCATATGGAGCTATTTTGGTTATCCCCGTTATTTTGGCCTTTGTCTTCCTCCAGAAATATATCGTAGGCGGTCTTACTGCCGGAGCGGTAAAAGAGTAAGAAATAAAACAGGTAAATATTTGACTAGTTTTCTATATGATTTGGCTGGCATAGAAGAAGGCTTAAATCTATAATCAGAGCTATAGAAAGGAGTAGTATTATGACAGACATTATCAAAAGAGAGGGGGAGCCTACCGGGGACTTCCGCTCAGACAACAAATTTTTATTAGGGTATTTTGAAGTGAAGGACAATGCCCTTTATTACCGCTATGACGCAGAGCGGGTGATCGTGGAACCATGGGGAAAAAACAGCCTCAGGGTCAGGGCCTCTAAGATGCCTGAAATGCCTCAGGAGCTCTGGGCACTGGATAAAAAGCCGGAAGATGACCAGCCGGAGATTAGGATTCATGAATTCAGCGCGGAGATTAAAAATGGTAAGATCAAAGCAGTGATCAATAACATCGGAAAGATTATTTTCTACAATCAGAAGGGCGAGACGCTTCTGGAGGAGTATGTACGTAACCGGGAGGACATGTTTGCGGATACCTGCAGCTCTCTGGAAGTAGAAGCCAGAGAGTTTAAGCCTATCATTGGCGGAGACTATCAGCTTACTATGCGTTTTGAGTCTAATCCTAATGAGAAAATCTATGGCATGGGACAGTATCAGCAGAAATTCCTGGATGTAAAAGGCGCTGAACTGGAGCTGGCTCACAGAAATTCACAGGCCAGCGTACCCTTTGCCCTGTCCTCTTTGGGATATGGATTCCTCTGGAACAACCCTGCAGTAGGAAGAGTAAGCTTCAACAAAAATATTACTACCTGGGTGGCCCAGTCTACAAAGAAATTAGATTACTGGATCACTGCAGGAGATACTCCGGCAGAGATTGAAGAAGCTTATGCAGACGCTACAGGAAAGGTTCCCATGATGCCGGAATATGGTATGGGATTCTGGCAGTGCAAGCTCCGGTATCAGACACAGGAAGAACTGCTGGAAGTAGCCAGAGAGTATAAGCGGAGAGGGATTCCTATTGATGTGATCGTAGTAGACTTTTTCCATTGGCCAAAACAGGGAGACTGGAGATTTGATCCCACTTATTGGCCGGATCCTGATGCAATGATACAGGAATTAAAGGAAATGGGAATTGAGCTGATGGTATCTATCTGGCCTATGGTAGATTACAAGAGTGAGAATTTTGAAGAGATGAAGGCCAAAGGACTTCTCACAAGAGTAGAGAAAGGCGTTCGCATTGACAATACTTATATGGGAAATACGATTCAGTACGATCCTACCAACCCGGAAGCCAGAGAGTATGTCTGGGGTAAGGCAAAGAAAAACTACTATGATAAAGGGGTTAAAATCTTCTGGCTGGACGAGGCAGAACCAGAATATACAGTTTATGATTTTGAAAACTATCGTTATCATCTGGGGCCTAACGTACAGATTGGAAATATCTATCCTGCCATGTATGCCAAGACATTTTTTGACGGTATGAGAGCTGAAGGCCAGGAGGAAGTTGTAAACCTGCTCCGCTGTGCCTGGGCTGGAAGCCAGAAGTATGGAGCATTGGTGTGGTCCGGGGATATCCATTCTACTTTTGAAAGCCTGCAGAACCAGTTTGCAGCAGGATTAAATATGGGAATTTCCGGAATACCATGGTGGACCACAGATATCGGAGGATTTTTCGGAGCGAATATTTACGATAAGGACTATCATGAGGTCTTTGTCCGCTGGTTTGAGTATGGAACCTTCTGTCCGGTAATGCGGCTTCATGGTTACCGGATGCCTTATCAGCCTCAATACGGAACTACCGGAGGCGCTGAGTGCGTGTCAGGAGCTCCTAATGAAATCTGGTCCTATGGGGATGAAGTATATGAGATCTGTAGGAAATACATAGAGTTGAGAGAGGCCATGCGTCCTTATATAAGATCCCTGATGGAGGCTGCTCATGAGAAAGGAACACCGATCATGCGTCCGCTGTTCTATGATTTTCCTGAGGATAAGATATGCTGGGACAATGAAAGCCAGTATATGTTCGGACCGGATATTTTAGTTGCTCCGGTTATGGAGAGGGGACAGAAAACGAAAGAAGTTTATCTGCCGAAGGGATATACCTGGACAAACCCATGGACCAAAGAGAGCTTTGAAGGCGGACAGACTGTGACCGTTGAAACTCCATTGGAGCAGATTCCATTATTCACTAAAGGAGAATTTAAACTGGAGGTATAAGTTTCTGAAACGCCGCTGCATTTTCAGCATCCGACCTTTGTGCTGAAGGGAGATATGCATTATAATGCAGCGGCTTTTATGAAAATATTGGGAGGAAAAACATGCTGAAACAAATAGGGAATAAAGTATACAGACGCTTTGATAAAGAATTATTGTGTATTCAGCCCTGGGGTAAAAACAGCTTTCGCGTACAGGCTACCCAGAGACATGAGCTTATAGAAGATGAGGATATTTCCGCCCTTCTTCCGGCGGAAGAAGTTTCTGTAAAGATATATGAGAGAGGAACAGACACAGTTATAGAAAACGGAAAGATTATCTGTGAGATCACAAGGACAGGAAAACTCCGTTTCCTGAACCAGAATGGAAAGCTTCTCCTGGAGGAATATGAGAGAATCCGTGGAATGCAGGAAGAAGGGAGAGAGGAGTTTAACAGCGCCCTTGAGATCGTGCCAAGAACCTTTGAACCAAGGCAGAGTACGGATAACTATCGGCTGACAGTACGCTTTGAGCCTGTGGATGGGGAAAAGCTTTATGGAATGGGACAGTATCAGCAGCCTTATCTGGATGTAAAAGGCTGTACTCTGGAGCTGGCTCACAGGAACTCTCAGGCAAGTATTCCCTTTGCTCTTTCCAGTAATGGATATGGATTCTTATGGAATAATCCGGCTATCGGCGCGGTAACTTTCGGCAAAAATGTGACTCAGTGGACAGCAGAATCTACGAAGCAGATGGACTATTGGATCACTGCAGGAGATACTCCGGCGGAAATCGAAGAAGCCTACGCTAATGCTACAGGAAAAGTTCCTATGATGCCGGAATACGGCATGGGATTCTGGCAGTGCAAGCTTCGCTATCAGACCCAGGATGAGATTATGGAGGTGGCCAGAGAATATCACCGCCGGGGACTTCCGGTAGATGTGATCGTAGTAGACTTTTTCCACTGGCCCCATGAGGGAGATTGGAAGTTCGACCTGGATTACTGGCCAGAACCGGAAAAGATGGTACGGGAACTGAAAGAAATGGGAATGCATTTGATGGTATCTATCTGGCCTACTGTGGACGGAGAGAGTGAGAACTATGAGGAAATGGAAGAGCTTGGCTATCTGACCCGCTCTGAACATGGAAAGAGGTTAGGACAGCTGGGAAATGCGGCAATCATCGATGTGACCAATCCCGATGGAAGAGAATACGTTTGGAGTAAGATCAAGAAAAATTATTATGAAAAAGGTATCCATATTTTCTGGCTGGATGAGGCAGAGCCTGAGTTTACTGGTTATGAATTTTCTCATTACAGGTATTTCCGTGGGGCAGACATGGAAGTGGGAAATATCTATCCAAAAGAATATGCCCGCATGGCCTATGAAGGAATGGAAAAAGAGGGTCAGGAGAACATCCTGAATCTCCTTCGCTGCGCCTGGGCCGGAAGCCAGAGATATGGCACTTTGGTATGGTCAGGAGATATTGATTCCTCTTTCCGCTCTCTGAGAAATCAGCTGGCGGCAGGACTGAATATGGGTATTTCTGGAATCCCCTGGTGGACTACAGATATCGGAGGTTTCCATGGAGGAAACATTCATGATCCTAAGTTCCATGAGGTGCTGGTTCGCTGGTTTGAATTTGGAGCCTTTTGTCCGGTCATGCGTCTTCATGGATTCCGGGAGCCTTTCAAGGCACCTTTGGGAACTACAGGCGGCGGAAAACATAACAGCGGTGCAGAAAATGAGATATGGAGCTACGGAGAAGAGGTTTATAAAATCTGTGAAAAATATATCCACCTTAGGGAAAGAATACGTCCCTATGTGAGACAGATCATGGAGGAAGCACATGAAAAGGGAACTCCTGCCATGAGGCCTCTGTTCTATGATTTCCCAGAGGATGAAAAAGCATGGGAAATCGAGGACGAGTATATGTTTGGACCAGATCTTCTGGTGGCGCCTGTTTTGTATGAGGATCAGAGAGAAAGAACTCTCTACCTGCCGGAAGGCCTCTGGAGGAACATCAATGATAACAGGGAGTATGAAGGAGGAAGGACGATTACTGTCAGCGCTCCTCTGGAACAGCTTCCCGTATTTGCAAAAGCAGGAAAATTAACGGAACTGTAAGAAAAGAAAGGGTGTAGAACATGGGTAAGAAGAAAACAGGAAGAAATATATTCGGATTTGATGGCAGCTTTATCAATATCTGTGATAAGATATTTGATGTAATGGCCCTGGGATTTTTATGGATCCTGTGCAGTCTTCCTATTGTGACCATAGGAGCTTCTACCTCGGCTTTATACTATGCCATGGTAAAATGTGTGAAAAAGGGCGACGGCTATATTGCCAGAGAATTTTTCCGGTCTTTCCGGCTGAATCTGATGTCCGGATGCTTTATCTGGATACTGGTAGTAGCAGCCACCTTTGCCATGCATTTAAATATTGGAATCCTGATGAAGGAAACCGACGGATATGTGGGACTTTTCTTTATCTGTGTCTACGCCCTGACTTCTGTATTTATTCTGGCGGTTTCCTGCTATGTATTTCCAGCTCTGGCACGGTTTGATATGAGCAGCGGCTGGCTGATCAAGCTGGCTATGTATATGACAGTGCGGTATTTTGGCACTACTTTGGCCCTGTTTCTCATACTGTTTTGCACAGGAGCCATCATCTGGCGCTTTCCTATACTGATGATCTTTGCGCCGGGGCCGGTAATCTTTCTCATGTCAGAGTTCCTGGAGCGAGTGCTGAAAAAACATGAGCCCGGAGAGGAAGACCAGAAGGAAGAGCCTGTGAGAGAAATACAGAAAAGGGATGACAAATTAGATTTACAGGAGGAATGATCGTGAAATTTACAAATGGATACTGGCTTTTGAGAAAAGAAATGGAGCCTGCATATGCAGTAGAATATGCAAGCCACCAGATTGATGGAAGCACATTAACGGTGTATCTTCCCAGCAAACATATTTCTGGGAGAGGAGACTGCTTAAATATCCCGATGCTGACGCTGACCCTTTCCAGCCCTATGGAAGGAGTGATCAAGGCCTCGGCAGTGCATCATGCAGGAGCTCTGTATAAGGGACCTATTGCTCAGGTGAACCAGAGAGATACCCAGGTTGAGATCACGGAGACAGATACCCAGGTAATCTATCGTTCCGGCTCCCTGCGGGCAGTGATCGATAAGGCCCCTTCCGGTTATAAACTGGCTTTCTATGAAGGAGAGAAATTCCTTACAGAGTCCAGTTTCCGGAATCTGGCCCATATGTATAATAATAAGACAGAGAAGGCTTATATGCTGGAACAGCTTTCCATTGACGTAGATGAATACATCTATGGTCTTGGAGAACGGTTTACGCCTTTTGTGAAAAATGGACAGGTTGTAGAGATGTGGAATGAGGATGGCGGTACAGCCAGCGAAATTGCATACAAGAACATTCCATTTTATGTAACGAATAAAGGATACGGGGTTCTGGTGGACAATCTGGGAGATGTTGCTTTTGAGATTGCCAGTGAAAAGGTAGAGAGGATCCAGTTTTCCGTAGAAGGAGAAAGACTGGATTATTACTTTATCAGCGGCGGAAGTCCTATGGGAACTGTGGAAAAATATACGGATCTTACAGGAAAACCTGCTCTGCCCCCGGCCTGGTCTTTTGGTCTTTGGCTGACTACATCTTTTACAACGAATTATGACGAGGAGACAACCTCCAGCTTTATCCAGGGAATGGCAGACAGGAAGATTCCTCTCCATGTATTCCATTTTGACTGTTATTGGATGGACGCCTATGAGTGGTGCAATTTTATCTGGGATCCCAAGACTTTCCCGGACCCCAAGGGAATGCTGAAAAGATACCATGACCGGGGACTGAAAATCTGTGTGTGGATCAATCCCTATATCGGACAGAAATCTGTGCTTTTTAAAGAGGGCATGGAAAAGGGATATCTGGTAAAGAAGAAAGATGGAAGCGTATGGCAGTCTGACTTGTGGCAGCCAGGTATGGGACTGGTGGACTTTACCAACCCTGACGCAGTGGCCTGGTATCAGGAAAAGCTGAAGACTCTTCTGGATATGGGTGTGGACTGCTTTAAGACAGACTTCGGTGAGAGGATACCGGTGAAGGATATTGAATATTTTGACCATTCTGATCCGGTGAAAATGCACAATTACTATACATACCTTTATAATAAGACAGTATTTGAGCTTCTGGAAAGAGAGCGGGGAAAGGGAGAAGCAGTGCTTTTTGCCCGTTCCGCTACAGTAGGAGGACAGCAGTTCCCGGCTCACTGGGGAGGAGACTGTTCTGCCACTTATGTTTCTATGGCGGAGACTCTCCGTGGAGGACTGTCTCTTTCTCTGGGAGGTTTTGGATTTTGGAGTCATGACATCAGCGGTTTTGAGAGTACCGCTACTCCTGATATCTATAAGAGATGGTGCCAGTTTGGGCTTTTAAGCTCCCACAGCCGTCTCCATGGCTCTGGCTCCTACCGTGTACCCTGGCTTTTTGACGAGGAGGCCTGCGATATCCTTCGGGAGTTTGTGAACCTGAAATGCCGGCTGATGCCTTACATTTATGGACAGGCAGTGAAATCTCATGTAAAGGGAACTCCTCTGCTCCGCCCAATGTTCCTGGATTTCCCCCAGGACAGAGCCTGCGATACTCTGGACCGTCAGTATATGCTGGGAGATTCTCTTCTGGTTGCCCCTGTATTTAAAGAATCAGGGGAGGTGGACTATTACCTGCCGGAAGGAACCTGGGTGAATATCCTGACCGGAGAGAAGAAAACAGGAGGAAAGTGGATAAAAGAAACTCATGATTATCATTCTCTGCCTGTTATGCTCCGGCCCAATACGGTTCTTCCTATGGGAAATAATGATCAGGTTCCGGATTATGATTTTACAGACCAGGTGACATTGGTGATCGGAGAATTCGAAGAGGGAGCCCGTACCTGCGTGGAGATTCCGGATACAAAAGGAAATACCGTAATGAAGGTTCAGGCCAGAAGAGAGGGAGAAGAGATTCTTCTTTCCGTGGAAGGCGGAAAAGGTAATTTCCAGATTAAAAACCTGGGAAGCCAGGCTGTTAAAGTAGAAAGTTAAGAGGATAAAAAGAATGGCAGGGGAATCGGAGCTGCCCACAGTTCCGATTCCCCTGCCATCACCATTTTTTACATGGATATGGTGCAATACGGTTAAACAGAGATTTTCGAGATTTCAACCGTAGTTTTGAAGAAGATTGTACGGTTAAAATAGAAGATTTGAAGATTTCAACCGTACTTTAAAGAAAATTATACGGTTAGAAAGTGCAATATAGGAAATTTAACCGTAATACTACGTGGAATTATACGGTCAAAAATGGATTTTGAAGATTTTAACCGTATAGGGAGGGGAAAGCTGCGGCATTAAGCAAGATTGAAAATGCTTAATGCCGCAGCTTTTATCTAGTGCGCCTGGCGGCGCAGATTTCCAGAAGTGTTAGTCAAGATTCAGTTTCTTTGTCATGATATACCGGCTTCCCAGGTAGAAAACGATAGATAAGATCAGGTACCATGACAGCAGGAAGATCGTCTGAGCGTTTCCGCTTCCTCCTGTACTTGAAATAACCCTTCCGCTCTCAGTAGTAACGATTGTACTAATGGGACTCAAAGGAGGAATTATAAACATTAAAATCAGCATGACTATGGTCTGGCCCATATTGATCCCAAAGAAGGCCACAAGAGCTCCCAGGGTCTTGTGTGTTTTAAACAGACTGCCCAGACAGATGGAGAACAAGATCAAAGCAATAAAGTAGAAGAAGTATTGTATGAGAAGTCCGAGAACTACTCCAAGAGCTTCCAGCATAGCATTAAAGCCACCGAGTCCAAAAAGACTCCCAAAGAATGAATGAAAGCCTTCTACAATATCCGTCATTGTATCAGGATAGCTGACCAATATGAAAATCGATAGAGCTACACATAAAAAGTCAATGATTGACCAGGTCCAGAATACCAGGATCTTGGACCAGAGTATCTTGTCACAAGATACAGGAAGGGTATTGGTGAGATATCCCTCTTCAGAGAATAAGCTTTTCTGCATCCGTACGGCCAGATAGAGGATGGTAGCCAAAACTATACCGATAATAAATATAGCATAGATCATGATATAAGCTACGGCCCCCAGGCCAAAGATAGTAGTAGAAAGAGATAGGTGGGTATCGAAATTCTCCCCTCTTCCTGAGGCCATATTTTCCCCAATGGTGATGGCAAGTCTTCCGATGATACTGTAGGCCAGCAGTACCCCATGAAGGATCAGAAGGATCATGGAGACAGATTTCCAGTCATATTTATATAATTTTTTCAGCATTTAAACACCTCCCTGAACAGTGCGTCCACAGATTTTCCCTGATTGAAGCGGATATTTTCTACGCTGTCAACCATACGGATATGCCCGTTCTGAATAAAAACCACATCATCCAGGATATTTTCTACATCAGAAATCAGATGAGTGGATATAATAATCGTAGCGTTTTCATCATAGTTTTGAATGATGGTAGAGAGAATATAATCCCTGGCAGCTGGGTCTACTCCGGCAATAGGTTCATCCAGACAGTACAGCCGGGCCCGGCGGCTCATGACCAAGATAAGCTGGACTTTTTCCTTAGTACCTTTTGACATAGTACGGAGTCTGTCAGAGGGATTGATATTCAATCTTTTCAGCATGTCGTAGGCTCTGGCTTTGTCAAAGTCTTCATAGAAATCCTGGAAATAATCAATGATATCGCAGACCCTCATCCAGGAATTCAGATAAGTTCGCTCAGGAAGATAAGAGACAAATTTCTTAGTCTCTACGCCTGGTGTAAGACCGTCTATAAAAATGTGCCCTTCTGTAGGAACCAGAAGACCATTTAAAAGCTTGATCAGAGTAGTCTTGCCGCTGCCGTTTGGACCCAGAAGACCGATGATCTTTCCAGGCATAAGGGAAAAGGAAATCTGATCCAGAGCGGTCTTGTTGCCATAGCGCTTAGTAAGGTCTTTACATTCTAAAATAGGGTTCATGACTGCTCCTCCTTATCAATTTTTTCAATAAGCCGTATGGTGGCCTGTTTTGTAAAGCCGATATGCTCCATTTTTTTCAGAAATTCTTTTACCTGCTCTGAGGCGATGGTATTTTTTGTCTGTTCTATCATAACTAAATCCTCCGTGATAAAGCGTCCGCTGGTCCGCTGGCTGTAGAGAAGTCCTGTTCGTTCCAATTCGGATAAAGATTTCTGCATTGTGTTGGGATTTACCCCTGCCTCCTGAGCCAGCTCCCGTACAGAGGGAAGCTTGCTTCCAGGAGGATATGTGCCGGAAATAATGTCCATAGTAATCCTTTCCATGATCTGGGGATAGATGGGACGGTTTGAGTCCAGATTCCAAGACATATGCGCAGCACCTCCTTTTTTCTGCGTGTCTGTTAAGCAGCTCAGGTGTCTTTCCAGAGCCGAAGCATATTTGTCAATTACAATAATTGTACTACTGTACTAATTGTTTAATACAATAATACGTAAATAAAAGGAATTTGTCAATAAAAATTTTATAAAAACTTTTCGGGGAATTAAAAATTCTCTGGAAAATAGGCATTGCATTTCAAAGAATGTATGTTACAATATTGTTACACGGAGAATAAGGGTGATAATATGAATTTATACGAAGCGATTTTTCTGAGAAAATCTGTACGGAACTATGAAATGGAGCCGGTAAGCGGGGAGATTCTCCAGGAAGTGAGGGAGTTTTATGGAGAGATTGAAGGTCTGAATCCGGGAATCCATACAGAGATTTCTATTATAGATAATACAAAAGGAAAGAACAGGATGATGCATATACTGGGAGTAAAAGCGCCTTACTATCTGGCTTTTTATTCCGAAGAGAAGGACCTGACCCAGATGAATGCTGGATATATTATGGAGCAGATTGCACTTTTTCTATGCACCAAAGGTTTGGGAACCTGCTTTCTGGGCGGGGTAAAGCCCAGAATGGGCAATAACCGCAGAGGAAATCTGAAATTTATCATCATGCTGGCCTTTGGAAAGAGCAAGGGGAGCTATACCAGAAAGGCAGTTGACGCCAAGAGAATGGAGCTGAAGGAGCTTTGCGTTTACAAAGAGGTGCCGAGACAGTGGATGAAACAGCTTTTAGAAGCTGCAAGGCTGGCTCCGTCCAGTATGAACAGCCAGCCATGGCGGTTTGTGGTATATGACAATCGGATCCATGTTTTTGCAAAGAAACACAATATGAACCATTTGGGAAAATTTGAAGAGCTGAATTTCGGTATTATGTTTTCTCATCTGATGGTTGTAGCCGAGGAACTGTGGCTGGATGTGGATTTGATCAGGCTGGAAGACATCACTCATAAAAACTTTCCGAACAATCAGTATGTGTTAAGTGCAATTCTAAGGACCTGAGAAGTAAAGAAAACCAAAAAGTCCGTAAAAAGTGGAGACTTGAAGCTCGCTTTTTACGGACTTTTTTGCAGCTTCAGGCAGTAAGTAAAGGGGAATATCTGGCTAATGCAGCAGAGGGAAGGCTGTCTAAGGAGCTGCGGTATAGATGCCTTTGGCTTTATGAAAGGCTTTCTGCACCTGAAGAAGAAGTCCGGGCTCCGTGAGCAGCTCTAAAGCACAGGAGGACAGGATTTTTCCTGCGGCCAACATTCCTTTATGGGCTGCAGAAGATTTTCCCTGAGCGGTTACGGTCCAGTGATGAAGAGGAGAACCGTTGGCGTAACAGCAGACCATAAAGGCGGTACAGGGCAGAATCTGGCTTACATTTCCCACGTCAGTGGAAATACCGGTTTTCCTGGTGATGGAGAGATCAGGAATATCGTCAAAGGCCCTGTCTGCTTCAGGCAGATTTCCATAAGAAAGAAAATCTCTGGCATAAGCCTCTTCACCGGGAGAGTGGACAGGGGTATAAAGCTTCAGATATTTCAGGACAAGCTGGTCTAAGACGGGATTTGGCAGAAAGCTGTCATAGACGCAGGCAGTTTCAATGTCTACAGAAGTCCCGGTCATCAGGGCGGCTCCACGGGCGATGTCGTCCACCCGCTCTCGCAGCAGCCGGGCGTCTTCGCTTTTGGGGGCCCGCACGGCATAAAAGACCTGGGCCCGGGAGGGGATAATATTAGGCGCAGTTCCCCCGGCGTCAGTATAAGCGTAATGAACCCTGGCTTCATCGATCATGTGCTCCCGAAGATAATTGACTCCAACATTCATCAGTTCACAGGCATCCAGAGCGCTTCGGCCTAAATGGGGAGACTGAGAAGCGTGGGCGCTGGTACCGTGAAAAGTGTAGTAGACTCTGTGGTTGGCCAGAGCCTGATTAAAGATTCCGGATTGGTAGTGGGGATGCCAGGAAAAAGCAGCGTCCACATCTTTAAAGAAGCCTTCTTCGATCATGAAAGCCTTGCCAGCCGCGTTTTCTTCGGCAGGACATCCAAAATACAGGATAGTGCCGGGAAGCTTTTCCTGTTCCATGATATCTTTCAGGAAAAGAACCCCTGCCAGAACTCCGCAGCCCAGGAGATTATGTCCGCAGCCGTGCCCTGCAGAAGAACTTGTGGGAGCTGGAGCGGCGATATCTGCTTTCTGAGACAAGCCGGGAAGGGCATCATATTCCCCCAGAAAACCCAATATGGGTCTGCCATAGCCCCAGCGGGCAGTAAAAGCGGTGGGGAGCTTTTCAGAAGGTGCTGATATGGAAAATCCCTGCTCTTCCAGAATCGATTTCAAAAGACTGCTGGAGCGGTGTTCCTGGAAAGCAGTCTCTGCAAACTCCCAGATAGAATCTGCGGCAGAGATAATGAGAGACTGATATTTTTCAATGAGAGAAGTATAGTCGATTTTTGATATGTTCACTCTGATCGTACCTCCTTTTCAGGTATGCTATGACTACTATCATAACACATATAGATAAAAAGAGATAAAGAGCATTACAAGAAAGAGAGAATTTTTGAAAAATTTCTGGGGAATTATAGCAGAAGGAAAATAGAAAGGAAATTTGGACATGAAAAAAGCGCGAGACGGGACTCGAACCCGCGGCCTCGACCTTGGCAAGGTCGCGCTCCACCAACTGAGCCACTCGCGCATGTTACCTGTGCTCTCGTGAGCACAGGCAATAATATACTATATCCGGAATGTTTTGTCAATCTTTTTTTGAAAATTTTTATTGAAAAATTTTTAGTCAATCTTTGAAGCTTAAATATCGTGTTCAAACTTCCAGATGTTATCCATTTTTCCGATTACTACCAGAATGTCCTCTTTACGGATCCGATATTCCGGAGAAATCTCTGTTTCCGTGCTGCCATCACTTTCAATGGCAATGATGTTCAGACCATATTTTTTTCGGATATCCAGACGTTCTATGCTGATCCCGGCGATACGGTCTGTAACAGGAATCTGCTGGATTTCAACCTCATTGCTCAGAGTGATAAAGTCCAGAAAATTGTTATTGGCGATCAGGCGTTTGCCAAGGCGGAGAGCCATATCTCGCTCCGGATATACTACCTCTGCACCGATTTTTTCCAGTACCGTTCCGTGGTCACTGCTGATCGCTTTGGAGATCACATGAGGAACGCCAAGGCTTACCACATTTAGTGTAGTGAGAATACTGATATCAATTTTTTCACCGATGCATACGATAACAGTATCACAGTTCTGGATACCGATCTCCTGAAGCGCTTCCTTTGAAAGATTGTCTGTGACAAAAGCATATTCCGTATAGTGGCGGAGCTCTCTTACTTTTTCTTCATTGCAGTCTACTACGATGACATCTTTTCCTGCTTCAGACAGGCTCATAGCAAGAGCTGTGCCAAAACGTCCAAGACCAATTACACCAAAAGTTGAAGATTTTGTATTTTTCATAACTGTATTTTCTCCTTTAACCAATTGTAATAGATTCTTCTACATACCGGGCGGAAGGTGCCGGACGGTCTATCCACATGGAAAACAGGGTGAAAGCCCCCAGCCTTCCGATAAACATAACAAGAATAATGATAAATTTGCTCAGAGGGATCAGATTCGGTGTGATTCCTGTAGAAAGGCCTACAGTACCGAAGGCCGATACCACTTCAAACAAAATTTGTACAAAATCCAGGTCCGGTTCCAGGATACACAACAGGAAAGTGGCAATGCACACTACCAGGATGGACAGCAGGGAAATGACATAAGCCTTGCTGATTCTGTCTGCCGGTATGGAACGATGGAAGGCTTCAAAATTTTTCTTTGTCACCAGGCTGCGCACAGATTGCACCAGAACAAAGAAAGTGCTGGTCTTAATACCGCCTCCGGTGGATCCGGGGGAAGCACCGATAAACATCAGGATGATAAGGACAAAAAGTCCTGCATTGGTAAAGTCTCCTATAGAATAAGTGGAAAAACCTGCCGTTCTTGCAGAAACACTGTGGAAAAAGGCACCCAACCAGGAAATATTTTCTGTTGCTTTTAAGAGCAGGGTCCCCACTGCCAGCAGGATGACCGTAGTGGTGATCACCACTTTGGAGTGGAGCGTAAGTTTTTTGAAAGAACGGTTCTTCAATATATCCAGTATTACCAGGAAACCCAGACCTCCGAAAATGATCAAAAAGCAGGTGGTAAAGTTCAGAAGGATATCCGATTGATAGGGAATCATGTTTCGGAGTCCGCCGAAAATATCAAAGCCGGAATTATTAAATGCGGCAATGGAGTGGAAAATACTGGTACCAATGGCCCTTGGCAGAGGATAATCCTGAATGAAAACAATAAAGCTCAGCACTGCGCCGGCAAGTTCAAAGCAAAGGGTCATAAGAAGCACAGATTTTACCAGGCGTATGATTCCTTTTACTCCAGTTACATTCAGCCCCTCCTGGGCAAGAAGACGTCCCTTTATTCCAATGTGCTTTCCCACTGCCAGAATCAGGCCTACACCTACGGAAGTGACTCCCAGGCCTCCGATCTGAATGAGAAAAGCTACAACCCCCTGGCCAAAAGGCGTAAAATGATCCGCAGTGTCTATGGCGATCAGGCCTGTGACACATACGGCGCTGGTTGAAGTAAACAGGGCGTCAATGAAGCTGACCTCTGCATCCGGTTTCACGGAGATTGGAAGCAGCAACAAGAACGTACCAAACAGGATTGCTGCGGCAAAGCCAAGGGTGATCAGCCGTCCTGCGGGCTGCCTTTTAAAAAAGTTAATGATGCGGTTCATGAGATTTCTGCCGTTTGCTGCGGCAAGTAACTCCTCCTCTCTGCTGTTGCATTTTTTTATGCCTGAAAGGCTGTTTTTTCAGAATCTTTCAGGATAGGACGATTATAGCAGAAGATATAAAAAACTCAAGACATAATGAGGAAAATTAACAAAGACTTTACTTTTGAATTTTTATAGATTCTGAAAAATTTTAAAAGGATGAAAAGAGGGGAAGCGGCCTCTTTACTGGGATAAAGTCTTTGCTTTCAGAATAAATTGTGCTATAATGAAATACAATAAAAATGGGGGCGAATATCAGCGCTTTCTGAATGAAAAGGCGGGGAAATCCGTTGAGAAGGAGGTTACTTGGCGATGAAAATGATTTTTGCGATTGTGCGGAAGGAAGACGAAGGTTTTGTAATAGAACGTTTGAATAAAGAAAAAATCAGCGTAACGAAACTTTCCAGTACCGGAGGTTTTCTGAGAAAAGGAAATGCTACACTTATGATCGGTACAGAGGATGATAAAGTAGATTTTGTTATAAATGTGATCAAGGAGGAGTGCTCCAGGAGACAGGAAGTTATGATCAACCCATCTTATTCTTCAGGCTCAAAAGGTCCGGTACTGGGGTATACGGCACCTCCGGTAAGCGTTGAAGTGGGGGGCGCTACGGTCTTTGTGGTAAACGTGGAACAGTTCCTGAAATTATAGAAAAAATATCTCTGGGAAACCGGCAGATTTTCCAAATGCACCTTGAGAAAATCTTTCTGAAATGATAGAATTATCTGACAGACTAATCTGTGAGACTGTGCGCTGCATAAGTCTTGAATACTAAGGAAAACGGAGGATTTTCTATGAAGAAACTGAAAGTAGTAAAGGGTGCAAAATGTATGGCCTGTCTGGAATGTGTAAGAGCCTGTTCCACAAGCTTTTATAAGGAATTTGATCCGGACAAATCCTGTATTCAGATCGTGGACAAAAACGGCGATGCCAAGCCTATGGTCTGTGTACAGTGCGGCAAGTGTGCAAAAGCCTGTCCAGAAGAAGCCATCACACAGAATGCAAAAGGTGTGTATATGGTAAACAAGAAAAAATGTACAGGCTGCGGCAAGTGCGTAGAGGCCTGTCCATTCGGCGTTATGGTAAAGGCAGAGGAATCACCGGTGAGCAGCAAATGCATCGCCTGCGGTATCTGTGCAAAAGCCTGTCCAGCAGACGTTCTGGAGATTGTAGAAGCGTAATTTCAGCAAAAGAATACATAGGAGCATGCCATATTCTCTCAGGGAATGGTGTGCTCCTGAATTTTTTTAGAAAGGAAAGTGTGGGGTGAAAAGTTATGGAGAAGAAGGCAGAATGGCTTTGGTCCTGGTTTGACGGATTGAGACTGTCGCTGTTATGGACAAAACCGGAAGGCGAAGTAAAAGGTGTTCTCCAGATTTCCCATGGAATGTGTGAGAATAAAGAAAGGTATCTGCCGTTTATGGAATATCTGGCAGAAAAGGGATTCGCAGCAGTGATCCATGATCACAGAGGTCATGGGAAAAGCGTAAAGGAAAAAGAGGACCTGGGATATACTTATGGCGGCAGAGATAAGGGAATTGTGGAAGATCTTCACCAGGTAACCTGCTGGATAAAAGAACATTTTCCAGGAACCCCTGTTTATATGCTGGGGCACAGTATGGGTTCTCTTGCAGCCAGGACGTATCTGAAGG
Organism: Blautia sp. An46; assembly: GCF_002161645.1. NCBI lineage: Bacteria > Bacillati > Bacillota > Clostridia > Lachnospirales > Lachnospiraceae > Blautia > Blautia sp. An46. Next base: position 126,426 of record NZ_NFIF01000005.1, read on the forward strand.
AATACGACGGAGAACTGAAAAAGCTAATACTGACAGGGCCTCCCAGTGCAAATCCTGGAGTAGATATGGGACTGGCGCTGGCTGGAATCCAGAAGAAGTTCAGGGGAGGGAGATACCGGAGCAAAGAGCTGCAGGTTCTTGCCTTTGGTCCCTATGCCGCTAAATTTCCAGGAGAGGGTACCAGTTCGGCATGGATCTGCTCAGATAAAGAAGTAGTAAAGGATTATGATGATTCAGAATACTGTGGATTTATCTTTACTGCCGACGGTTTCCAGAGTCTGTTTCTTCTCTTAAAAGAAACCTACAGCAGGAAAGGATGGAAGATGAGAAATCCTGATCTGCCTGTTCTTTTTCTGGGAGGAGAGAAGGATCCATGCATAGGAGGGGGAAGACGGTTTGTAAAACAGCTTCAGTTTCTGCAAACAGTAGGATATAGAAAAGTAACCGGAAAGATGTATCCGGATATGCGTCATGAAATCCTTAACGAGACAGGAAAAGAGACAGTTTACAAAAATATTGTATCTTATCTGAACAAATGAAATTTCTAAAACGAGACTGTCGCATTAGTCATATGTTAGGAATATTTATACATTTTATGCGAATTTGCCGAGCATAGCTTTGAGACTATAGGCTCAAAGCGGCACAGGCTGAGCAATAAAATGTATAAATATTCTCGATTTTGCTTAATGCGACGGCCCCGTAAATCCGTGACAGAAGAGCTGGACCAGAATAATACCGAAAAGAGCGCCCATACTGTCAATGGCCACGTCTGTTTTGGAAGGACCCCGTCCGGCCACGAAGGACTGGTGGAATTCATCTGTACAGGCAAATACCACGCAGAAAAGTCCGGCGAAAATAAAAAGCCAGAAGCCTCTCAGACCATACACATACAAAGGAAAAGAAATGCATATGGCCAGAATACAGTATTCTGTCATATGGGCCAGCTTTCGTACTGGAAGTTCGATTTGGCCAGCATAGTATTCTTTGTCCGTCTCTGAAAGATTTTTTTCAAGGACCCGGTCTGCAACAGAAACAATACCGTAGCTGACTTTATAGCTGAGATTTCCAGAATCCACTCCCGTCTGGCTGGAAAAAGAGAAAATCATATACATGACCAGAAGGGCAGGGAGAAAGGAAAAAGGCTTTAAAAGATAGATGATAAATTTTTTCATACGCTTCCTTTCTGCTGCAAGAGAGAGATTATACAAAAATCCAGAGCTCTTTTTGTGCAGCAATGAAAATGCCGATAGATAGATTTACTAAGAAAGAGTAACATTTTTTGTAGAAAATGTAAAGAATTCAAAAGAAGTCAGGAATGAATTGACAATATCTATTCAGAGATTTATACTGTGTACCAGAGAAAAAGACAACGGCAGTGAAGAGAAGAGTACATTTACAGGTACGTTACAGAGAGCTTCGGCAGGTGAAAGGAAGCACGGGGAAGTAAATGGAAGATGGTCTCGGAGCCTCGCACCGACTGGGGATAATTCTCCACAGGCTGCGATGGGAGCGCCCATTACAGCGCCAGGGTATAAGGAAGATTCCCGTACCCGCAGAGGTCTTTGCCGCAAGGCGGAGATAAAGTAAGGTGGTACCGTGAGGCATATGCCCTCGCCCTTATGTTTGGAAGATGTCTTTCAGATATAAGGGCGGGGGCTTTTTTGTTCCTACAGGCGAAGAAACCTGCTGCCGAAAAGGAGGAAAAGAAATGGACAAACAAGAAAAGAAAAAAACTGGAGAGGCCAAGTGGTCCGGAAGTCTGGGCTTTATCATGGCAGCGGCAGGTTCCGCCGTAGGTATGGGAAATTTATGGAGGTTTCCTATGCTGGTAGGGGAGAACGGAGGAGGAGCCTTTGTTCTGATCTATCTGATCTGTATTGTTCTGGTGGGAATCCCCATGATCATTGCAGAAGTTACTATTGGCCGGGCCGGAGGAAAAGATGCTTTCGGAAGCTATAAAGCTCTGAATCCAAAATGGGGCGGTGTAGGTATCCTGGCAGTGGTCACAAGTTTTATCGGTCTGTCTTATTATGCAGTATTAGGTGGCTGGGTAATCCGGTATATTTTTGCATCTGGGGCAAATACATCCAAAGACGGAGCAGCCTTTTTTGCAGATTTTACCGCCAATACAGAAAGTCAGATCATTTATTATCTGATATTTATGGTTCTTACTGTGCTGATCGTTGCCAGAGGGGTTCAAAAGGGAATTGAAAAGGCATGTAAGATTATGATGCCCCTTCTTCTGGTGTGTATTATCGTTGTTGCTATTCGTTCTTGTACCCTTCCCGGAGCAGGAGCCGGTATTGAGTTTTTCCTGAAACCAGATTTTTCCAAGCTGACACCGGGAGCCTTTCTGGGAGCTTTGGGACAGGTGTTCTTCTCTCTGTCTCTGGGAACTGGAGCTACAATTACTTACGGCGCTTACCTGGGAAAAGACCAGAAGATTGTCAACAGCGCCTGCTGTATTGCAGGGTGTGATACTCTGGTAGCAATGCTGGCAGGATTCGCTATCCTTCCTGCTGTTTTTGCCTTCGGATTTGATCCGGAAAGCGGTCCAAGCCTGATGTTCCAGACCCTTCCTACAGTGTTTGGTGAAATGCCGGGAGGTCAGATCTTTGGTGTGATCTTCTTTATCCTGGTGCTGTTCGCAGCAGCTACCACAAGTATTGCTTATCTGGAAGTAGTGGTATCTTTTGCCATGAATACCTTTAAGGTTTCCAGGATAAAAGCATCGATAATTTCTGGAATCTTGATTTCTATTGCAGGAGTTCCCAGTGCTCTCAGTTTTGGCCTCTGGAGTGATATAAAGATTGCAGGAAAAGGATTTTTTGACCTGGCTGACCATCTGGTTTCCAATGTTTCCCTGCCTATCGGAGCTATTCTGGCCTGCGTGTTCATTGGCTGGGTATGGAAGACCAGGAATGCAGTGAAAGAAATTACAAACAATGGAAAAGCTGCCTTCAAGCTGGCGCCGGTGTGGTCTGCTCTGGTAAAATATGTTGTTCCTGTTCTTATTGGGATCATTTTCGTTACTTCCAGCGGCGTTCTGGATATATTTTAATGTGCTTTTCCTGAAATTTTATGATATGATAGTAGGCAGAAAATCTTATTAAGGGATAAAATGATGTTAGAGAGGAGAAGCCTATGAGTTTGGCAGACAAACTGTTTATTGATATGTGCCGGGATATTCTGGATAATGGTACAGATACAAAAGGAGAGAAGGTACGGCCTCATTGGGAAGATACCGGAGAGGCAGCCTATACCATCAAACGTTTTGGTGTGGTGAATCGTTATGACCTGAGAAAAGAGTTTCCAGCTTTGACTCTGCGGAAGACAGGGCTGAAAACCTGTATGGACGAGATCCTCTGGATCTATCAGAGAAAATCCAACAATATCCACGATTTAAATGCCCATATCTGGGATGCCTGGGCAGACGAAGATGGCTCTATCGGTACCTGCTACGGAGATGTGGTGAGACGAAAATTCCTCTACAAAGGGGAAGAAGTAGACCAGATGGATTATGTGCTGAAGCAGCTGAAGGAGAATCCTTACAGCCGGAGGATCATGACCAATCTGTATCAGTTTGAATATCTTCACAGCGGCGCCCTTGACCCATGCTGTTACAGTATGACCTATAATGTGACCAAGGATAAAGATCAGGACAGACTGGTCCTGAACGGAGTGCTGAATCAGCGTTCTCAGGACGTGCTGGCGGCCAATAACTGGAATGTGTGCCAGTATGCCATCCTGCTTATGATGGTGGCTCAGGTTAATGACATGATTCCCGGAGAACTGGTCCATGTGATCGCCGACGCCCACATTTATGACAGGCATGTGCCGGTAATCGAGGAACTGATCAGCAGAGAGACCTATCCTGCTCCAAAGGTTTACCTGAACCCTGAGATTAAAAACTTCTACGACTTTACTACAACAGATCTGATCGTGGAAAATTATCAGGCAGGGCCTCAGATTAAAAATATACCGATTGCGGTGTAAGTATGTTTTTTGAAAAAGACTGCTGAGAATACAGCAATATGGAACAGAGAACAGGAGAAAACAGACATGAATTTAATTGTAGCTGTGGATTCCAACTGGGGAATCGGAAAAGATAACAAACTGCTGGTGAGTATTCCCGCAGATATGAAGTTTTTCAGGACAACTACTACAGGAAAGGTAGTGATCATGGGAAGAAAAACTCTGGAGAGTTTTCCGAACGGACTGCCGCTGAAAAACAGAGTCAATATTGTTCTGACAGGAAATAAAGATTATAAGGTGAAAGACGCTGTGGTGGTCCACAGCGTGGAAGAAGCTCTGGAAGAAGCCGGCAAATATCCTGCGGAAGATGTATATGTGATCGGCGGCGACAGTGTTTACCGCCAGATGCTTCCCTACTGCAGCAAGGCTCATGTGACCAAGATTGATTTTGCCTACCAGGCAGATACTTTCTTCCCAAATCTGGATGAAATGGAAGAGTGGAAGATTACAGAGGAAAGTGAAGAACAGACCTATTTTGATCTGGAGTATGCTTTTGTAACTTATGAAAAGAAAGAATAAGAGCCTGTATATCAGGCAATTATTAAAAACAGGGGCCGGCAGCCCCTGTTTTTACGTCAAAAGAAATGTTTACTCAATCACTTTGATCCAGCCTTCCGGTGCTTCGATCCTTCCCATCTGGATGCCGGTCAGGGTATCGTACAGCTTCTGGGTAACAGGTCCCATAGCTTCCATACCGCTTGGGAAGCAGATGTCTTTTCCGTGGTCTACAATCTTTCCTACAGGAGAGATAACGGCGGCAGTTCCGCACAGACCGCATTCTGCAAATTCCGGTACTTCTTCAAAGAAGACTTCTCTTTCTTCTACTTTCATTCCCAGGTATTTCTCAGCTACATATTCCAGAGAACGGCGGGTGATAGAAGGCAGGATACTGTTGGATTTTGGTGTTACCAGCTTGTTGTCTTTGGTGATAAAGATAAAGTTGGCGCCGCCGGTTTCTTCTACCTTTGTTCTGGTGGCAGCGTCCAGATACATGTTTTCATCAAAGCCCTGGTTGTGAGCGTCTACGATAGCATGAAGGCTCATGGCGTAGTTCAGTCCTGCTTTGATATGTCCGGTTCCGTGAGGAGCAGCCCGGTCAAAATCACAGACACGGATGGTAATGGGTTTTGCCCCGCCTTTGAAGTAAGGGCCTACCGGTGTGGTAAATACACGGAACTGGTATTCATCTGCAGGTTTAACGCCGATCACAGGATTGCTTCCGAACATATAAGGACGGATATATAAAGTGGCTCCTGATCCGTAAGGAGGCACATAAGCTGCATTTGCTTTTACAGTCTGAACCACAGCGTCTACGAAACGGTCTGCGGGGAATACGGGCATTTCCAGTCTCTTTGCAGAATTTACCATACGCTCTGCGTTTAAGTCAGGACGGAAGGTTACGATACGTCCGTCCTCTGTGGTGTAGGCTTTTAATCCTTCAAAGACAGACTGAGAATACTGGAGCACTCCTGCGCACTCGCTGATGGTTACCATATCATCCTGTGTTAAAACACCATCATCCCAGGCTCCATCTTTAAAATTAGATACATAACGGTAATCGGTCTTCATATAAGCAAAGCCCAGATTTGACCAGTCAATGTTCTTTTTTTCCATTTTAGGTTCCTCCATTCCTGCCGCCAGATTGCGGTATGTATTATTTATAGATATAGTAAATTAAGTTTTTATCATTATAAAACTTTAATGTGTGAATTGCAAGAGAAGTTCCGTTGCTTTTTTATATTCTTTCATATATAATCAAAAGTAAAAGCAGCCTTTCGGGGCGAAAATCTAAGATCAGGAAGTGAAATTATGGCTGGAAATGACTGGAACAATCTAGGACGGGAAGTAAAGGATATTGTACAGCATGCAATAGATACAGGAGACTTCGGGAGACTGAACCGGGACCTGGGCGTGACACTGGAGAATGCTCTTGGAAATGTGGCGGACAGCCTAAAAAATGCGGGACGGCGGGGAATGGGAAACTATGGGAACTATTCTCAAAATCCCGGCGGCCAGCCCTATGGACCGGGTAACGGGTACAGTACAAAATACAGTTACCGTCCCTTTGGAAGAAGCCATTCTTATGAAAAATATGACAGTTCATCCAGAAGGATGAAAGAGGCCAGAGAAGAATTTGCCCTTTTTGTAAATACGGGATGGGCCAGAGCTATGGGGATCTTGTTTACTACTCTGGGAATTGCCCTTACGCTTATGTTTGGGATAACTGTGGCATCTCTTGGGATTGCTTCTATTTTTATTGGCCCCCTGGCGGCAAAGATGGGCACAGTTCTGATGATTTTTCTCCCGGCTATGGCTATCAGCCTTATCATGGCCATTTGCGGCAATCATCTGAGAAAGAAGATAAAAAGATTCCGTTCTTATGTAAAGACCCTGAACGGAAAACCTTATGGAACCATTAAAGAACTGGCCAAAGGCGTCAGAAAATCAGAAAATTTTGTACGGAAAGATCTGAAGAAAATGATCAAAAAGCAGATGTTTCTGGAAGGCCACCTGGATAAGGGGGAGACCTGCCTGATTGCCAGTGATGATGCTTATGACCAATATCTTGCAGCGGAGAAAAACGCTCAGCAGATGAAGGAGCAGGAGGCCGCAGACCCCAGGAAAAAGCTCTCAGAAGAAGTGAAGAAAGTCATTGAAGAGGGAGATCGTTATATCGAAGAAATCCGGAGAAGCAACGACGCTATTCCAGGAATCGAGGTTTCCAATAAAATGTACCATCTGGAAAATGTGATCCGCAGGATCTTCCAGAGAGTAGAGCAGCATCCGGAGCTCATTGATGACCTGCATAAATTTATGGACTATTATCTCCCCACTACTATGAAGCTCCTGAAAGCCTACGAGGAGCTGGATAAACAGGATGTAGAGGGTGAAAATATCAAGACGGCAAAGCAGGAGATTGAAAATACCCTGGATACTATTAATACAGCCTTTGAGAATCTTCTGGACAGTTTTTATAAGGACACTGCATGGGATGTATCTACAGATATTTCAGTGTTGAAGACCATGCTGGCCCAGGAAGGCCTTACAGGAGACGATGATTTTAATAAGAAAGGATAAATAGCCATGAGTGATGAATTAAAAGATTTTACGGTGACGCCTACACTGACATTTGAACCTCTGAAAGAGGAGGCTCCTGTGGCAGAGATGAAAAAAGAAGAGCCTAAGGCTCCTGAAATGGATGACAGTATTCTTTCTCCGGAAGAGAGAAAGATGGTAGATGATTTTTCCAAGCAGATCGATATCCGTAATTCTGCGGCAATCCTTCAGTACGGAGCAGGAACCCAGAAGAAGATGGCGGACTTTTCCGAGGAAGCGCTGGATAAGGTTCGGACCAAGGATTTAGGCGAGGTGGGAGATCTGCTGGAAAATGTGGTCACCGAGCTGAAAAGCTTTGATGCTGAAGAAGAACGGAAAGGTATTATAGGATTCTTTAAAAGAGGAACCGATAAGCTGGAGTCCATGAAGAATAAATATGCTAAGGCAGAGACCAACATCAGTAAAATCGTGGAGGTTCTGGAGAAACATCAGATTCAGCTTATGAAGGATGCGGCTACTATGGATAAGATGTATGCCCTGAACCTGAATTATTTCAAAGAGCTTTCCATGTATATCCTGGCAGGAAAGAAGAAACTGGAGGAGATTCGTACTACAGAACTGCCCCAGCTTGTAAACAAAGCACAGATGACCAATCTGCCGGAGGATGCCCAGGCGGCTAAGGATCTGGACTCCCTGTGCACTCGTTTTGAGAAAAAAATTCATGACCTGGAGCTGACCAGGATGATCTGTATTCAGACAGCTCCTCAGATCCGTCTGGTTCAAGGGAACGATACCCAGATGGCAGAGAAGATTCAGTCTACCATTGTGAATACCATTCCTCTGTGGAAGAGCCAGATGGTCATAGCTCTGGGAATCGCCCATTCCACAGAAGCGGCAAAAGCTCAGCGTGAAGTAACAGATATGACTAATGCCCTTCTTCAGAAAAATGCAGAGACTCTCAAACTTGCTACAGTGGAAGCTGCCAGAGAGTCGGAGAGAGGAATTGTGGATATTGAAACACTGAAAAAGACTAACGAATCCCTTATCAGCACCTTTGATGAAGTGATGAATATCCAGAAGGAAGGACGAGAGAAGAGAAGAGCTGCAGAGGCGGAGATCTATCGTCTGGAGGGTGAATTAAAGGAAAAACTTCTGCAGATACAGAAATAAGGGACAGAATTTTGAACGGACAGGAGTTCCCCAATATTCTGGAAATATAAGCTTTCATGGGAATGGAGGAAAAGGACATGTATCGTGATCATACCAGAGTGGTGCAGATCGGAGACAGGAAGATCGGAGGAGGAAATCCTATTCTGATCCAGTCTATGACCAATACCAAGACGGAAGATATAGAAGGAACCGTAAAACAGATCCTGGCCCTGGAGGCGGCTGGATGTGAGATTATCCGCTGTACGGTGCCTACCATAGAGGCGGCCAGAGCTGTAAAAGAGATAAAAAAACAGATCCATATCCCCCTGGTGGCAGATATCCATTTTGATTACAAGATGGCTATAGCGGCTATGGAAAACGGCGCCGATAAGATTCGGATCAACCCGGGAAATATCGGGGGAAAAGAAAAGATCAAGGCGGTAGTGGACACTGCCAGGGAGAGAAATATTCCCATACGGGTAGGGGTCAACAGCGGTTCTCTGGAAAAGGAACTGGTAAAAAAATATGACGGGGTTACGGCAGAAGGACTGGTGGAAAGCGCCCTTGATAAGGTGAAGATCATTGAAGACCTGGGGTATGACAACCTGGTGATCAGTATCAAATCTTCAGATGTGATGATGTGCGTAAAAGCCCATGAACTTCTGGCAGAGCAGACCAGCTATCCTCTTCATGTGGGAATCACAGAAGCCGGGACTCTTTATTCCGGAAATATCAAGTCTGCCGTGGGACTGGGGATTATCCTTTACCAGGGAATCGGAGATACCATCCGGGTATCTCTTACGGGAGATCCTGTGGAGGAGATTAAGTCTGCCAAGAGGATCCTGAAGACTCTGAACCTGAGAAAGGGCGGGGTGGAAGTAGTGTCCTGTCCTACCTGCGGACGGACCCAGATCGATCTTATCGGACTGGCAAATCAGGTAGAGACCATGGTACAGGAGTTCCCTCTGGATATTAAGGTGGCGGTCATGGGCTGTGTGGTAAACGGTCCGGGAGAAGCCAAAGAGGCAGACATCGGCATTGCAGGCGGCAAAGGCGAGGGCCTTCTGATCAAGAAGGGAGAAATCGTCAGAAAGGTACCTGAGGATCAGCTTTTGCAGGTGCTCCGTCAGGAACTGGAGAATTGGAAGTAAACAAAGGAGGCATTGCTTCATGGAGAAAGCATTTCTGGAGGTGTTCCGGAATCTGGAGCTTGTGGGAGAGTTGCGGGCTCTCCTGGAGGAAGTAGTGGTAACGAAAGTTTCCATTAACCAGAAAAGGGATCATGTCCGGATTTATATCCGCAGCAGGCAGTGGATTCATAAGAAATATATTTACACCCTGGAGCATACCATTGCATCCCAATGTTTTCCAGGGGTGCCTATGAAAGTGAAAATCCTGGAGAGGTTTGACCTCTCCAGTCAGTATACGCCGGAAATCTTTCTGGATGCGTACCGCTCTTCCATGGCGCTGGAACTGAAACATTACAGCATTCTGGTATTTAATATGTTCCGGAATGCTGTTATTACGTTTCCCCAGACAGATACCATGCACATGGTCCTTGAATCCAATGTGCTGGCAAAAAGCAAAGAGAATGAGCTTATCCAGTACATAGAAAAGGTCTTTTGCGAGCGCTGCGCCTTTTCTTTGAAGGTGGAGGCAGAGTACCAGGAAGCCAAAGAAAGCAAGGTTCGGAAAAACAGTGAGCTCCAGCTTCAGCAGGAGGCGGCTCATATTATAGAGATGTCCTCTTTCGGAAAGCATCAGGAGGAAGACTCCATGGAGGCTGAAGGAGAGGGCGCCAGGGAGAAACAGGAGGCCGCCGGGACAGACCACAAAACGGCAGAGAAAAAAGAAAGCTCCGGGGCTGGAATCAAGAAGACAGAGAAAAACGGAAAGCAGGAAAAGGAAGGAAAATCTGGGAAATCCTTTAAAGGCGATAAAGGAAGAGCCAGAGGAGACCGGAGTTTCTCTGACTTTAAGAGGAGCGTAAAGCGTTCCGACAATCCCGATGTGCTCTATGGAAGGGACTTTGAAGACGAGGCTATTCCCTTGGAAAATATCCAGACGGAGATGGGAGAAGTCTGTGTCCGGGGACAGATCATGACACTGGAGACCAGAGAAATCCGGAACGAAAAGACCATTATCATCTTTTCCATTACGGATTTCAGCGACTCTATTACTGTGAAAATGTTTGCCAGAAATGACCAGGTGGGAGAAATCCTGGAAGGGATCAAGGCCAAGGCTTTTATTAAACTGAAGGGAGTCACTACTATTGACCGGTACGACAGTGAACTGACCATTGGTTCTGTAGTGGGGATCAAGAAAATCCCCAGTTTTGAGAACAGCCGGACAGATAACAGCCCGGAGAAAAGAGTAGAGCTCCACTGTCATACCAAGATGAGCGATATGGACGGAGTGTCCGATGCAAAAGCAATCATCAAAAGAGCTTACGAGTGGGGCCATAAGGCCATTGCCATTACAGACCATGGTGTGGTCCAGGCCTTTCCGGAGGCCAACCACTGTTTCGACGCCTGGGGAGGTGTGGTTCCTCAGGATTCAGATTTTAAGGTGATCTATGGCATGGAGGCTTATCTGGTAGACGATCTGAAAGGAATCGTAGACAACAGCCAGGGCCAGTCCCTTCAAGGAACCTATGTGGTCTTTGATATAGAGACCACGGGTTTTTCTGCCATGAAAGATAAAATCATAGAGATCGGCGCTGTCCGGGTGGAGGATGGAAAAATCACAGACCGGTTTTCTCAGTTTGTGAATCCACAGATTCCCATTCCTTTCCGGATCCAGCAGCTTACCAGCATCAATGACAGTATGGTACAGGACGCGTCCACTATCGACAAGGTACTGCCGGAATTTGAACAGTTCTGCCAGGGGGCAGTGATGGTGGCCCACAATGCCGGTTTTGATATGAGTTTTATCAAAAAGAATTATGAAGACCTGGGAATTGACAGAGATGATACCATTGTGGATACTGTAGGAATGGCCCGATTCCTCCTTCCACAGTTGAACCGGTTTAAGCTGGATACAGTGGCAAAAGCTGTGGGTGTATCTCTGCAGAACCATCACCGGGCAGTAGATGACGCCGAGTGTACGGCAGAGATTTTTGTGAAATTTATTAAAATGTGTGAGGAGAGAGACATTTTTAATCTGGACCAGCTCAACGAGAAAGGGGCAGTGTCTGTCCACACTATCCAGAAAATGCCTACATATCATGCTATTATCCTGGCGAAAAATGATATAGGAAGGGTAAATCTTTATCATCTGGTATCGGATTCCCACCTGATCTACTACAACCGGAGGCCAAGAGTGCCCAAGAGCCTGTACCTGAAATACCAGGAGGGGCTGATGATTGGTTCAGCCTGTGAGGCGGGAGAACTTTACCAGGCTGTATTAAACGGCAGACCAGATGCTGAGATTGCCAGAATCGTAAATTTCTATGATTATCTGGAAATCCAGCCCATTGGAAACAACGCCTTTATGCTCCGGGATCCGGACCGTGATGATATTCAGACAGAGGAAGACCTTCAGGAAATCAACCGGAAGATTGTGAAGCTGGGAGAGTCTTTTAATAAGCCGGTAGTGGCTACCTGTGACGTCCATTTCCTGGATCCGGAAGACGAGGTATACCGTCGTATCATCATGGCAGGAAAGGGCTTTGACGATGCGGACCAGCAGGCTCCGCTATACCTGCGGACCACAGAGGAAATGCTGGAGGAATTTTCTTATCTGGGAAGAGAAAAGGCAGAAGAAATCGTTATTACCAATACCAATAAGATTGCAGATATGGTGGAGAAAATATCCCCTATCCATAAGGGAAAATGCCCGCCGGTTATCGAGAACTCCGACAATATGCTCAGAGAAATCTGCTACAATAAAGCTCATGAGATTTATGGGGAAAACCTTCCCAAGGTGGTTGAAGAGCGTCTGGAGAGAGAGTTGAATTCCATTATCTCCAACGGCTATGCAGTTATGTATATGATCGCACAGAAGCTGGTGTGGAAGAGCAACAGTGACGGTTATCTTGTAGGGTCCAGAGGTTCAGTAGGATCCTCTTTTGCGGCTACTATGTCGGGAATCACAGAGGTAAATCCTCTAAGTCCCCATTACTACTGTCCCAACTGCCACTACGCAGATTTTGATTCCGAGGAAGTCCGGGCCTACTCAGGAAGAGCAGGATGTGATATGCCGGATAAAAACTGTCCCGTGTGCGGACAGCCTTTAAAGAAAGAGGGATTTGACATTCCCTTTGAGACTTTCCTGGGATTTAAGGGAGACAAGGAGCCGGATATCGACCTGAACTTCTCCGGCGATTACCAGGGAAAAGCCCACCGCTATGTAGAGGTTATTTTCGGCGCAGGACAGACTTTTAAGGCCGGAACCATCGGCACCCTGGCGGAGAAAACAGCTTTCGGATATGTAAAGAATTACTATGAAGAACGGGGACAGAGAAAGCGGTACTGCGAGATCAACCGTATTGTCCAGGGCTGCACAGGTGTGCGCCGGACCACAGGCCAGCACCCAGGCGGTATTATCGTCCTCCCAATTGGATGGGACATTGAAGAATTTACCCCGGTGCAGCATCCGGCCAACGATATGAACAGCGACATTATCACCACCCATTTTGATTATCATTCCATTGATTCCAACCTGCTGAAGCTGGATATTCTGGGACACGATGATCCAACCATGATCCGTATGCTGGAGGACCTGACAGGGATCAATGCCAGGGAAATACCCCTGGATTCCAAGGAGGTTATGTCCCTGTTTAAGAATACAGACGCCCTTGGAATCACCCCGGAGGATATCCGTGGCTGCCCTCTTGGCTGCCTGGGAATTCCAGAGTTTGGAACAGAATTTGCCATGCAGATGTTAATTGACGCAAAGCCTACTTCTTTCTCGGATCTGGTCCGTATTTCAGGACTTTCCCATGGTACGGACGTATGGCTGGGAAATGCCCAGGATCTGATCAAATCCGGGACAGCGACCATTGCCACCTGTATCTGTACTCGAGACGATATTATGATCTATCTGATCAACAAGGGGCTGGAGCATGGTCTGGCATTTACCATTATGGAAAGTGTCCGTAAAGGAAAAGGACTGAAGCCGGAATGGGAAGAAGAAATGAAAAATCACGGAGTCCCGGACTGGTATATTGGTTCCTGTAAGAAGATTAAGTATATGTTCCCAAAAGCCCATGCGGCGGCTTATGTTATGATGGGGTGGAGGATCGCTTACTGCAAGATTTTCTATCCGCTGGCTTACTATGCGGCCTATTTCAGTATCCGGGCCACTGCCTTTTCCTATGAGCTGATGTGCCAGGGAAAGGAAAAGCTGGAATATTTCATGGATGACTATGAGAAGAGAAAAGATACCCTCAGCAAAAAGGAACAGGATACTTATAAGGATATGAAAAATGTCCAGGAAATGTATGCCAGAGGTTTTGAGTTTATGCCTATTGATATTTACAAGGCAAACGCCCACACCTTCCAGATCATAGAGGGAAAACTTATGCCCGCTCTGGATACCATAGAGGGACTGGGAGATAGGGCGGCAGACGCCGTGGTGGCTGCAGCAGAGGAGGGACCCTTCCTGTCCCTGGATGACTTCCGGAACAGGACAAAGGTGACGGCTTCTACCATAGATCTGATGAACGACCTGGGCCTTTTCGGGAACCTGCCCAAGTCCAATCAGTTGTCATTATTTGATTTCCAATAAATTTTCAGTAGCTATCAGAGAGAGCAATGCGAGAAAAGTGGGTATTGGAGATCCTTTATGTAAGAAAATCCACTTTTTTTCGCTTTTCTATTCCCTTTTTCGAGAAATTTGGTACAATAGTAGGGGTAAAAAATAAATCATAAAGAAAGGTGAATAATATGCAGGAGTACAAACCATTTAAAGAAGGAAAAGTTCGTCAGGTCTTTGATATCGGAGAAAATCTGGTAATCTATGCAACAGACAGAATTTCCGCATTTGACTATATTCTGAAGAACACCATTACAAACAAGGGCGTGGTCCTTACAAAAATGTCCAAATTCTGGTTTGACTTTACAAAGGATATCGTTCCGAACCATATGATTTCCACAGATGTAAAAGACATGCCGGAATTCTTCCAGAAACCGGAGTTTGAAGGACATGTGATGATGTGCAAGAAGCTGGAAATGCTTCCTATCGAATGTATCGTAAGAGGTTATATTACAGGAAGCGGCTGGGCCAGCTATCAGAAAGACGGCACTGTCTGCGGAATCAAGCTGCCGGAAGGTCTGCAGGAATCAGACAAGCTGCCGGAGCCTATCTACACACCAAGTACAAAGGCTGAGCTGGGAGACCATGACGAGAATGTTTCCTTTGAGGCTACTGTAGAAATCCTGGAGAAATCTTATCCGGGAAAAGGAAGAGAGTATGCAGAAAAAATCCGTGATTATACTCTTGCATTATATAAAAAATGCGCAGAATACGCTCTTACAAAGAACATTATCATTGCAGATACTAAATTTGAGTTTGGTTTAAATGAGAATGGAGAAGTAGTTCTGGGCGATGAAATGCTGACACCGGACAGCTCCAGATTCTGGCCTCTGGAAGGCTACAAGCCGGGACAGGGACAGCCTTCCTTTGATAAGCAGTATGTTCGTGACTGGCTGAAGGCACATCCGGACAGCGATTTCTTACTGCCAGATGATGTGATTGAAAAGACAGTAGATAAGTATGTAGAAGCTTACGAACTGCTTTCCGGCGAGAAATTCTAAAGAGAAAAAGTGCTTTCAATAAAAATTAAAAATGCAGAGATGGAACCCCTCGAAGGCCATAGGCCTTCGGGGGGGTCTTACATAGAAGGATATGGTAGCTGCTTTATTCTGAGCGTATGCCAGGATCTGCCCTGCGGCGGTTTTTATACCGTCCCCAAAGAAACACCAGAGTCATTCTTCCATTATGAGGGATGGGGAGTCTTTAAATCAAAAGAAATCCTGGCCGCTCAGCTCCGCAAAACAGGCCGTAGCATGCCGCTGTTCGCAAAGAGTATATCATATGCGAAACAGATTCTTTTCATTAAAATTTCTCCTATTATCTTATTTATGAAATACATATTGTACTTATTTTCCAGCTTATGCTATAATGACACCGTTGCCCCTCCTATATTGGCACAGGAAGGAGGGTTGTCATATGGGAGATTTTTTCATCACTTTTATTATCTCTGTTACGGCAGGTGTGGCTTGCCACCTCATCTGCAAATGGCTGGACAGAGATAAGAGGTAAAAGCAACCAGCCTAGGGCATAAGCCACCCTGCCAAAACGGAATAGAAAACCCTGGAGACCGCCATCTCCAGGGTTTTCATTTTGCCATATGGGCTTGGGCTTTCATCACTTTTGCCTATTGGCATTATAGCATATGTGCTTTTTCTTTGCAATATACCCTTATACTATAAAAACCCGGAAAACGCATTTATTGTAATTGCAAATTGGATGAGAAACTACTTTCTCAGATTTTTTAAAAGATATCTATTCCCCTAAAACCTCCCGAAAGGCTTCCAGCAGTTCATCATTTTTCTCCGGGCTCATGACGCAGAACCGGATATAAGAGGAATCCAGGAATGGGAAAGTTGCACAGTCCCGGATCATCAGTCCTTTACGGATACAGTGGTCGAAGACCATATCGGAAGTTACATCTTCCCGGAGAATCCTGACCAGGAGAAAGTTGGTGCAGGAGGGGTAGACTTTCACAGTTTTCCAGGAGGACAGAGTCTCATACATCCGCTGACGCTCCTCGGTAATGAGTGCTTTAGTCTTATCAATATAATCTTTATCTGAGAACATAATGCAGCCGGCGATTTCCGCCAGACTGTTGATGGTCCAGGGATTTTTCTTGGTATTGATATACTTCAGAAGATCCGGGTTTCCTGTTACCGCATAGCCCAGCCGCAGGCCGGGAGCGGCGAAAAATTTGGAGATCCCACGAAGGACAATAAGATTGTTATAGTTGTTGGTGAGAGGGATTGAGGAAATCTTGCTTCCTTCAGGAGTAAATTCCTCGTAGGTCTCGTCCACCATTACAGAGATTCCATGCTGGAGGGCGCAGTCCAGGATCTTCCGCATGTCTTTTCTGGCAACAGCGGTGGAAGTGGGGTTGTTGGGATTGCACAGCACCAGCAGATCCAGGCTGTCATTGAGCTGTCTGCAGAAATCCTCCACATCCATCTGGAAATTATTTTCTTCTTTCAGAGGATAGTAGAGAGTATGTCCCCCTTCCAGAGAAATCTCCCGCTCATATTCTGAATAGGTAGGTCCCAGGATCAGGGCTTTTTTAGGATGAGTCGTCTGGATAAAAAGGGAGATCAGTTCTGTGGAGCCGTTGCCCACGATGATGTTTTCAAAGTTTGCCCCGGTATAGGCGCAGATACTTTTCCGAAGCTGAGTGTACTCCCGGTCCGGGTAGCTGGTAATGGCATCTACGTGTTTCGCCAGGGTATCCCGAAGAAGAGGGGAGATCCCCAGGGGATTCACATTGGCGGAAAAACTGGTAATATCTTCTTTCTTTATATGGTATATTTCTTCGATTTTTTCCAGGTCGCTGCCGTGGAAATGGTCTTTATGTTTCAGCATGATAGCACCTCCCTGCAAGGTTTTTCCAAGAGCCATGTCGTGTATTCGAGTTGCACGGCAGACCTTTGTAGTGTATAATCCATAGTAGCAGAATATTGCGGAGAGTTCAATAAAAATATACAGACAGGGTAAGGGTGATAATTTGAAAGCACGAATGGAACAACTGATAAACGGAAGATTTGAATATGAAGTGCCCGGGCTCCTTCTCTCCCAGGAAAAGCTGGTGTTTTCCGTAACGCCGGAGGAAAAATTTAAAGGAGAGCTGCAGTTTGCGGCAGAAGATAAAAGAAGAATTAAGGGAATGGCCTATTCCTCTCACAGGAGGCTGCTCCTTGGAAAAGAAAGGTTCTCCGGAGAGCAGCCGGTGCTGCCCTATGGGGTAGATGCTAAAGGTTTAAAAAGTGGTGATAAAATAGAGGGGGAAATCGTTTTAAGCACCAGTATCGGAGAATACAGGGTGCCTTTTTCGATTGCGGTAAAAACCCCGGAAGTCAGGACTTCTCAGGGGGCTGTACGGACCCTGGAAGATTTCGTGAAGCTGGCAAAAGAAGACTTCAGAGAAGCCTATCAGCTCTTTGTGGAGCCTTCTTTTATCAGTCTTCTGGCAGGTCGGGAGGGTTTGCTCCCCTGTTATCGGGCTATGGTAAAAACCCCTGCGCCCTATCAGAATCTGGAAGAGTTTCTCATAAGCGGTGATTTAAAAGAACCGGTAAGTCTGAGCCTGGAAAGGGACAGTCTGGAGCTTTATGAAGTTCAGTCTTCTTTAAAGGACACCCTGAGGATACGCCGCAGCGGCTGGGGCTTTTTAAGAGCGGAGATTTCTGTAGAAGGAGATTTCCTGGAAGTAGAGAAAAAGAATATTCACGACGGGCACTTTATCGGAAGTGTCTATGAACTGGAATATATCATCCGCCGGGAGTATCTGGGAAGAGGGAATAATTTCGGCAGGATCCGGATTAAAACAGTATACCAGACCCTTACCTATGAGATTATGGCCTCTAAGGGGAAGAAGCTTCAGGTAAATGTGGCTTCTTATGAGAAGAAGAAATGTTTGGAAGCCTCCAAAGATTTCCTTATGATGCGGATTGGAAAACTGCCTCTGGAACAGTGGGGTGCCAGGACAAAGGAACTGCTGGCAGATATGAAGGATAAGGGCTACTATTCTGTGGAATGCCAGCTGTTCGAAGCTTATGCAGCAGTTCTGGATAAGCGGCCTTACGAGGCAAAAATCCTCTTGGATTCCCTGGAGAATAATCAGAGGGTGAAGAATGAAGAGATTCTGGAAGGGGCCTTTCTTTATCTGTGTGAATTGGCAGGCAGAAGCGTTCTTCCCAGAAAGGAAGTTCTGGAAAGACTCCGCCAGCTTCACCAGAGAAGAAATGACAGCTACCTTCTTCTGGCTATGATCTTTGAGCTGGATTCCCAGGAGATAAGGCCACAGTCCAGAAAGATGTTTCTCCTGGAGGAGGAGTACCGTACAGGATGCAGAAGCCCGTTTCTGTACCTGGAAGCCTGCAGTCTGGCGGCCCAGGACGGCTCTGTGTTCCGGAAGATGAACAGCTTTACCCTTCAGGTCTATATGTTCGCAAAGAAATACGGACTTCTCACAGAGGAGATGGCTTTTCGGGCAGTGGATCTGGCCGGCCAGATGAAGCATTTTTCCAGACCAGTCTATAAGATTCTGGAATACATTTATGACCTGTATCCCTCTTCCCATACTGTGTCAGGAATCTGCCAGCACATTATGAAGGGAGAGCCCAGACGGGAAGAATATTTTAAGTGGTATGAATTGGCAGTAGAAGCAGATCTGAAGATTACAGGGCTCTATGAGTATTATGTGGAGACCATGAGCCGGAACTATCAGAAAGTGCTGCCGAAGGTCATACGGCTGTATTTTGGATATAATAATACATTAAGTGATAACAAGAAGGCATTTGTTTACAGCAATGTGATCCGGAATAAGGAGCTGGATAAAGAGACCTACAACGCCTACCGGAGCAACATGGAAAAATTTGCCTGTGAAAAGATTAAAGAGGGCAGGATTAACGAAGATTTTGCTGTTGTATATCAGGAATTCTGCGTGAATTCCCAAGATGAAAATATAAGAGCAGCTCTGGCCAGAGTGCTCTTTACCTACAGACTGTACTGCGACGATCCCAAGATCCGGAAGGTGATCGTCAGCCATGGGGCTCTTAAAGAAGAGCAGGTTTATCTGTGTACAGACAGGACTGCTTACATTTCTCTGTATACAAAAGATGCAGCAGTTATTTTTGAAGACAGCAGTCAGAGACGCTATGCCGGCACAGTGGACTACAATATCCACAGTCTTTTGGACATTGAGGAGCTGGCGCCTAAACTGGCCAAAGATGGCCTTCGGAATCCGGGTATGCTGCTCCACACCTGCGGAGAATACAGCCATGAAAATCAGGTGACCAGTGAGAATATTTCCAGCTTTCAGGCAGTCCTTAACCAGGAAGTTTTCCGGGAGGATTACCGGCAGGAAATCCGCAGACGCCTTCTGATGTATTATGAGACAAATATGGATAACCGGAATCTGAGAGAGTCTCTCAGAGAAATGGATTTCCGGGGATTTGCCAGAGTAAATAAAAGCCTTCTCATCACCATCCTGGTAAAGCAGGACATGTTTGTGGGAGCCTATGACTTAATCTGTGAGTATGGTTATGAGGAAATAGAAATGCCCATCCTCCTCAGACTCTGCAGCCAGATGATCCTGAACCTGGAGTACGAATACGAGGAAGAACTGCTGCTTTTGACAGAATACATTGTAAAAAAGGGGATTTACGATGAGGTGCTTCTAAGATATCTGGTAAAACACTTTGAAGGCCCTGTAGAGGAAACCCTGAAACTGTGGAAACGAGCCATGGGATTTGGGGTGGATTGTTACCAGTTAGAAGAAAAAATCCTGGTGTACAGTATGTTTACCAGGTGTTATCCCCAGGAAGGACTTACAGTTTTGAAGGAGTATATCCGTCAGGGAGGCAGAGAACAGGTGATCCTGGCCTATCTGACCTTTGAATCTTATGGATATTTTGTGGGAGGAAGACAAGTAGATCCATTCCTGTTCGAAGCCCTGGAAAAGATTACGGAAAAAGACTGGGAGAGCGATATTATCTGCCGTCTGGCCCTTTTGAAAAACTATGCATCTGAGAATGAATGGAATCAGGAAAGAAAGGAAAGGGCGGAAAAAATCCTTCAGGAATGTGCCGGCCAGCGGCTGAAATTTGCCTTTTTCAGAAACCTTCCTAAGGAGCTTCTCCAGTTCTGCCAGATGGAAGATAAGGTTTTCGTACAGTGCAAGGCAGGTCCCGGGGCTAAGGTCACTCTTCATTACTTTGTAGAAGACTCTCAGGGTACAGGAGAAGAAAGAGCAGAGCCGGTGAAAGAGAGATATCAGGGGATTTATAATAAAGAGTTTGTTTTGTTCTACGGAGAACGGCTCCATTATTACTTTGAAATCAATAGGAAGGGAGAAATTTCCCGAACACAGGAAGAAGTGCTTACTGTAGAAGAAGGAGAGACATCTGGAAGCAGCAAATATCAGATGCTCAACGCTATGCTGAAAATGAAAGACCAGGGCCGGCAAAAAGAGCTGGAAACCATGACCGCAGAATACGTAAAGAAGGAATATCAGGCTTCTGCCCTGTTTCCCCTTATGGACTAAAGGAGGCGAGAGAATATGAATGAGACAAGAAACATCATTGCAGGACTGGAAATCGGAAAAGAACAGTCTCAGCTCTGCTATTTTGACCGGAAAGAGCGGGAGCCTATCTCTGTTTCCGTAAAGGCAGGCAGCAATCAGTATCTCTTTCCAACTCTGCTGTCCAAGAGGCAGGGAAAAGAAATCTGGCATTATGGGATAGAAGCGGAATATTTTTCCAGACAGGAAATGGAACTTCCAGTAACAGGCCTGCTGGGAATCTGGAATCAGGACCAGGAAGTGGAAATAGACGGTGAAAAATATACACCGGGAAAACTGATGGAAATTTATCTCAGAGGGTGCATCTCGCTTCTGGGGATCGGAGAGCCGGTACGGCAGATCAAGGCAGTGATGGTTACTGTTCCCAGGCTTTCTCCTGCTGTTATCCAGGCGGTTTATCAGGCAGGAGCTCAGATGGGATTTTCCAGAAGTCAGATCTGGGTCCAGGATTATGATGAGAGCTTTTATTATTATGTAATGAATCACAGGAAGGACAACTGGACCAGGAAGATTGGCTGGTTTCTTTTTGAAAAAGATAAGGTGTCTTTTGCCAGACTGGTGGTGGATAACCAGCGGAGACCGGCAACGGCATGGATCGAGCATGGAAAGAGCGCAGAGCTTGCCCAGGACCCTCAGGAAAGAGATGAGAATTTTTTCCGTCTGATTTCTCAGTCCTGCGGAAACGATACTTATTCCAGCATTTATATGGTGGGAGATGGGTTTGACCAGGAGTGGGCAAAACGCTCTACCCCTTATCTCTGCCGGAATCAGCGCCATGTATTTTACGGCAATAACCTTTATGTAAAAGGGGCCTGCTACGGCGGCAAGGAGAAATGCGGAGAGGAAAATCTCAAGGGATATCTTTATCTCAGCCCTTCTCTGGTAAGAAAAAATGTGAGCATGGATGTGATTACAGGGGGCTCTCTGAAATCATATCTGCTGGTGGAAGCAGGGAAGAACTGGTATGAGATCCATACCTATCTGGAGATAATCTTAGATGATAAGGAAGACTTGGAATTTACGGTGATCCCCATGGAAGGCGGCGCCAGGACCAGATTTTCCATGAAGCTGCCGGGACTTCCAAAACGCCCCAACAAGACCACCAGGATTGGCCTGACGATCTATTATGAATCAGAAGAGATGTGCGTGGTCCGGGCTGAAGATATGGGATTTGGAGACCTTTATCCTTCTTCAGGAATGGTCTGGACAGAAAAGGTATCGTGGTAAAGGAGGCGCACAATGGGAAGTTATATTTTATGTCAGGTGAAACGGGCCTCTATGCCCTATTACATTGAGAACATCAGTACAAACATCTACAGCATTGAAGAGCTGTGTTATTATTTTTACCACAATATTTATCTTTTAGATGAAACAATCTTAAATGAGCATCTGTGTGACTGGATACGGAAGGAACTGGGACTGGAAAGACTTTACCGGAGGTTGTATAAGGTGCTGGAAGACGAGGAAGGAACCTCAGAATTTATTCTGGCGGTGTTTAAAGAAATCAATTATCTGTCCCACCAGGAGTTTAAGAAGCTCAATGAAAATCTGAACCTGCTTCAGCAGCAGCCGGCAGTCCAGAGAGAGAAGAAAAAAGGAGACTATCTGGTAGAGAATAAAATGTATGTAAATGCCCTGCGGATTTACGAAAATGCGCTGAGAAAAGAGGATAAAGAAGGCCTGGGACAGCAGTTCAACGGAGGGATCTACCACAATATGGGCTGTGCCTATATGTATCTTTTCCAGTTTAAAGAGGCTTCTGAATGTTTCCTGAAGGCCTACAGGCTTCTGAACACCCGGCAGGCTCTGAAACATTATCTTACGGCCTGCTGTCTGATGGATGAAAGTTCTTTTTCCAGCATCTGCCGGGAAATGGAAGCCTCCGGGGAGCTGGAAGAAGAGGTAAGGAACAGTCTGAAAGAGGCGGGAGAACAGGCGCCGCCTCCCCAGGGAGAGCCTCAGGAACTTTTGGGACAGTTTATCCGTGATTATCACCGGAGCACAGGCTTTTAGTGTTGTGTTTTTTTCGATGATGATATATAATGCAAGAAGTTTTGAAAAAAGAAAGCAGAGAGGTAGATAGTATGAGTACAGACAGATATGTAAGTCCATTGTCCGAGCGTTATGCCAGCAAAGAAATGCAGTATATTTTTTCTCCGGATATGAAATTCCGCACCTGGAGAAGACTGTGGATCGCTCTGGCAGAGACAGAGAAAGAGCTGGGACTGAACATTACCCAGGAACAGATCGATGAGCTGAAAGCCCATGCAGACGACATTAATTACGATGTTGCCAAAGCCAGAGAAAAGGAAGTGCGCCATGACGTAATGTCTCATGTATATGCTTACGGCGTACAGTGCCCCAAGGCGAAGGGAATCATTCATCTGGGCGCTACAAGCTGCTACGTAGGAGACAATACAGACATTATCGTTATGACAGAGGCATTAAAACTGGTTCGGAAAAAACTGCTCAATGTGATTGCCGAGCTGGCTAAATTTGCCGATGCAAATAAGGACCTTCCTACACTGGCATTTACTCATTTTCAGCCTGCACAGCCTACGACAGTTGGAAAAAGAGCTACTTTGTGGATGCAGGAATTTTTAATGGATTTAGAGGATCTGGACTATGTGCTCAGCACTATGAAACTTCTGGGCTCTAAAGGAACTACAGGAACTCAGGCCAGCTTCCTGGAGCTTTTTGACGGAGCTCAGGAGACTATTGACAAGATCGATCCTATGATTGCTGAGAAAATGGGATTCAAAGCCTGCTATCCTGTATCCGGACAGACTTATTCCAGAAAAGTAGATACCAGAGTCCTGAATATTCTGGCAGGAATTGCTGCCAGCGCCCATAAATTCTCCAATGATATCCGTCTTCTTCAGCACCTGAAAGAAGTGGAAGAGCCTTTTGAAAAGAGCCAGATCGGTTCCTCTGCTATGGCTTATAAGAGAAATCCTATGCGCAGCGAGCGTATTGCCTCTCTGTCCAGATTTGTAATGGTAGACGCATTAAATCCTGCGATCACCTCTGCTACCCAGTGGTTTGAGAGAACCCTGGACGATTCCGCCAACAAACGTCTTTCTGTTCCGGAAGGATTCCTGGCTGTTGACGGTATCCTGGATCTGTGCCTGAACGTAGTGGACGGACTGGTGGTATATCCTAAGGTTATTGAAAAACGGTTAAGAAGCGAGCTGCCTTTCATGGCTACAGAGAACATTATGATGGATGCTGTAAAGGCAGGAGGGGACCGTCAGGAACTTCACGAAAAAATCCGTGAGCTGTCTATGGTTGCAGCAAGAAATGTAAAGGCAGAAGGAAAAGAGAATAATCTTCTGGAGCTGATCGCTGCTGATCCAGCTTTTAATATGTCTTTGGAGGACCTGGAGAAGACCATGGATCCTGCAAAATATACAGGACGGGCTTCTGTACAGGTAGACGCTTTCCTGAAGAACGTGGTAAATCCTGTGCTTGAGGCTAACAAAGAGGTCCTTGGCATGACAGCAGAGATTAATGTATAAGCAGGAAAACAGTGACCGGGATAACTGAATAATACCATCAATGAAATAAAGAAAAATGGATAAGGCTGCCTGAAGAAAAGCAGGAGAGGAAAGCAACTGGTATTTCCTTGTCCGGCTTTTCGGGCGGCCTTTTTCCTTCCAGAAAAGGAGAGAAATATGAGAGATAAAAGCAAGGGGAATCCCCGGGCACTGCTGCCCATCGGGGTGTTTCTGGTAATCTTTTTAGGCGCAGGGATTTTGTCCGGGGATTTCTATACAATGCCTGCTATTGTAGGATTCCTGATCGCCTTGACCGTAGCTTTCTGCCAGAACCGGCGGCTGCGGTTTGCAGATAAACTGACTATTATATCTAAAGGTATCGGAGAAGAAAATATTGTGACCATGTGTCTGATTTTTCTGGCTGCAGGTGCTTTTTCAGGAACTATCAGTGCAGCGGGAGGAGTAGAGAGTACCGTAATTCTGGGACTTTCCCTGATGCCTCCTTCTGTGGCGGTAATGGGGCTGTTTATTATCGGCTGCTTTATTTCCGTGTCTATGGGAACCTCTGTTGGGACCATTACGGCCATGGCCCCTATCGGTGTGGGAATTGCCCAGGAAACAGGTCTGGGAGCTCCTCTCTGCCTGGGAGCCGTGGTCTGCGGAGCCATGTTCGGAGATAATCTGTCTATGATTTCAGATACCACCATTGCGGCAGTCCGTACCCAGGGCTGTGAGATGAAGGATAAATTTAAAGAAAACTTTCTCATTGTCCTTCCGGCGGCAATTATTACTGCTATAATCTTTTTCTTTGTGGCGAGAGCCCAGTCAGGAAATCTTGTGCTGGATAAATCTTCCTATGAGTATGAGATCATAAAGGTAATCCCCTATCTGGTAGTGCTTATCGGGGCTCTTATTGGAGTCAATGTGTTTGTGATCCTTATTGCAGGAACTATTTTGTCTGCCATTGTAGGAGTGGCTACGGGAGCCTTTGCCTTTGGAGAACTGTTCCAGAAAATGGGAGAGGGCGTTACCAGCATGTATGATATTACCGTAATCTCTATTATCGTGGCGGCTATTGTGGCTCTGGTCCGGGAATACGGAGGTATTCAGTTTATTTTAAATGTGATCAAAAGCAAAATCAGCGGAGCCCGGGGAGGAGAATTCGGCATATCTGTCCTGGTGTTTTTAGTAGACTGCTGTACAGCGAATAATACAGTAGCCATTGTTATGGCAGGGCCTATTGCAAAGGAAATCAGCGACGAATTTCATATTTCCCCTAAGCGCAGCGCCTCTCTTCTGGATATTTTTGCTTCAGTAGGACAGGGTGTTATTCCTTACGGTGCTCAGCTTCTTACAGCAGCAGGAATGGCGGCTATATCTCCTGTGGAGATCATGCCTTATCTTTATTACCCCATTTTAATGGGAGTCAGCGCCGTGCTGTTTATTTTATTCAGGAGCAGGAAAAATTAATCCCTTCTGTAGTGGTGATAGAGAAAATTTTATAAAGAGAATATGAAAGCGGTCTATCTTGTAGGATGGACCGCTTTTCCATGCCTGCTGCGGGCCAGGTTAAAAATCTATAAAGATAAAATTTTCAGGGAACCTTTTTCCTTACTTATCCATCTAGTCTATGTAAACAGGAAAACTGTTTGAAAATTACCTGGCCGGGTATGAAGGAAAAAGATAGCAGAGGAGAGACCATGAAGAAAGAGGAGTTTATAGAAGAAGTAAGGGCGGTGGAAGAAATGCTGTATCACACAGCTCTTTCTGTTCTGCGCAATGAGACGGATACGGCGGATGCAGTCCAGGAAGCTCTTCTGAAGGCCTACGAAAATCTGCCTTCTCTCAGAGAAGAGCGGTATTTCAGAAGCTGGCTTGTGCGGATCTTTCTGAATGAATGTTACAGGATTCAGAGACATCAGAAGAAGATCTTAGCTTATGAGGAGTATATGGATCAGGAAGAGGCAGAGCAGGCGGCTTCTTATTCGGAGCTGTATCAGGCAATCCTGCTTCTTCCAAGAGAACAAAGAGTAGCAGTATCACTGTTTTATATTGATGGATTTTCTATTGAAGAAATTTCCAGGATCACGGGAACAAGAAAATCTACAGTGAAGACCCGCCTTTACAGGGCAAGAACCAGACTCAGAGAGCTTTTAGGAGATAAGGAGGAAGTGACATGCTGAAACGGGAAAAATGGAGTGGGCCAAATCCGGACGCTGCTTTTCACAGAAAATTTGAAGATATATTGGAACAAATAGAACAGAAACCAGAGCCGGTAAAGAAGAAAAACTTTTTAAAAACAGGAGCAGCCATAGGCGGAACAGTGGCAGCCTGCGGAGTGTTGTTTTTCGGAGTATGTGCGGCAAATCCTGTATGGGCATCGAATCTGCCTGTTGTGGGAAGTATTTTTAAATCCCAGGCGGAAAAGCTTCAGTACAAAGGGGATTATGAAAACTATGTAAAGCCTGCAGGAGAAGCAGGGGGATCCCTTACTGCCAGCAGTAGCGGGATTACAATGACGCTTTCAGAAACTTACTGCAGTCCAGAGGCGTTGTACATTTCCTATGTGATGGAGTCGGAGACACCTTTTGAGGAGACACGAGAGGAAAGCACAGGACCTGTATTGATTTTGGAAGGGCAGGCGGAGTACAGCTTTGAATCGGAGACGGACTATGTTTTTGCCTATCCTACAGGAGACTATGTGGATGACTACACATATGAGGGTGTGGTCCGTTTGGATCTGCCAGGCAGAGGAGCAGAAGCAGGAGAAAATATCCAGGTAGACCTGAAGATCAGCCAGGTGGTAGGAGATTTGAAAAATCCGGATACTCTTGACATAGGATATACCCAGGAGGAACTGGAAGCTATGTCGGATGAGCAGTGGGAGAAAGCAATGAAAGAGATTGAGACTGCCGCCCAAGAAGAAGGCTGGGATACCTGGCCGAATACTCATGAGCAGTGGTTTGTAGAAGGCAACTGGGAGTTTCAGATAGAAGTAAGCCCTGACGATTCCAGGGTACAGACTGTAGAGATCAATGAGACAAATGAACAGGGGATCGGCCTGGAATCTGTGATGGTAACACCTTTTGAAATTTCGGTAAAGGAACTCTATACAGGAGAAGCGGATCCGGCAGATTATTACGCTGCTCTGTTGGATGCAGAGGGCAAAATGATCCGGATGGCAGAGGGCAACTCTGAAGCCCTCCCCATATATGGCCATGATATTTCTACAGTAACTGTTTATATCTGCGATTATGTGGAATATATGGATGAGCTCAAGGGGCAGGCAGACCAGCCGGGATTTCAGGAACTGCTGGAAGAACGGGCAGTGTATAAAAAAGAAGTACATTTTGAAGAGCAGGATTAAGGGGAAAGCCATGTATAATTTTTTAAATACAGGATACCCTGAGTTGGAATAACAGAAGCAGCAGTTTAGAATCCAGATATAAGAATCAATAGCTGGCTGCTTGCAGCGAGTTATTGATTTCTGTCGGAAAATGTAGTATGATACTGTAGTAATTGATAAGATTTATCAAGTCTTGAAAGCAGGAGGAATTAAGAAATGGTAAAAGCAGTAGTAGGGGCCAACTGGGGTGACGAAGGAAAAGGTAAGATTACCGATATGCTTGCGCAGGAGTCGGACATCATTGTCAGATTTCAGGGTGGCGCCAACGCAGGTCATACGATTGTAAATAATTACGGGAAATTCGCACTTCATACCCTTCCTTCCGGTGTGTTTTACGACCATACTACCAGCGTGATCGGAAACGGTGTGGCGTTGAATATCCCGGTACTGTTTAAGGAGATTCAGTCAATTGTGGAGAAGGGCGTTCCTATGCCAAAGATCAAGGTGTCTGACAGGGCACAGATGGTGATGTCCTATCATATTAAATTTGATGAATATGAGGAAGAACGTCTGGGAAAACATTCTTTTGGCTCCACAAAATCAGGAATCGCACCTTTCTATTCAGATAAATACGCAAAGATCGGCTTCCAGGTCAGCGAACTTTTTGAAGATGAGGCAGAGCTTCGGGAGAAAGTAGAAAATGTCTGCGAGAAGAAAAATGTTACACTGGAGCACTTATATCACAAACCTGCTCTGAATCCGGACGACATTATGGAAGAACTGCGTCAGTACAGAGAGATGATTGAGCCTTACGTATGTGATGTTTCTCTGTATCTGTGGAACGCCCTGAAAGAGGGTAAGGAAATCCTTTTAGAGGGACAGTTAGGTTCTCTGAAAGATCCGGACCACGGTATCTATCCAATGGTAACCTCTTCTTCTACTCTGGCAGCTTACGGCGCCGTGGGAGCAGGAGTTCCCCCCTATGAGATAAAAAAAGTAATCACTGTATGCAAGGCATATTCCAGTGCTGTAGGAGCAGGAGCTTTCGTATCTGAGATTTTCGGAGAAGAGGCAGATGAGCTGAGACGCAGAGGCGGCGATGGCGGTGAATACGGCGCAACTACCGGACGCCCAAGAAGAATGGGCTGGTTCGACTGTGTGGCTTCCAAATACGGCTGCCGTATCCAGGGAACTACAGACGTGGCCTTTACGGTACTGGACGTACTGGGATATTTAGATGAGATTCCCGTGTGCGTGGGCTATGAGATTGACGGAGAAGTAACTACAGAATTTCCGACAACACATCTTCTGGAGAAGGCAAAACCGGTACTGGAAGTGCTGCCGGGATGGAAATGCGATATCAGAGGCATTAAGAAATATGAAGATCTTCCGGAGAACTGCCGGAAATATATTGAGTTCGTAGAGGAGAAGCTGGGATTCCCCATCACCATGATCTCCAACGGACCAAGCAGAGAGGATATTATCTATAGAAAATAACAGCATATGCCGAGAAGAGGCAATGCAGTTTAGCTGGATAGTCATAAAACAGTAAAATTTAAAAAGAAAATTTTATAAGACTTTAGGAGAGGAGCTGCCGTATTAGTCATATGTCAGGAATATGTATAACTATTCTCGACTTTGATTAATGTGACAGCTCCTTTTATCCTCGATGGACAATGACTTAAATCTTTATATATCTTTGATTTCTGCTGTTCGGCTTATCAGGAATTGTCATCCTGATGAGATTTAATTCAATAGCAGGATGCAGATAATTTCTGCGGAAGCCCTCTCTGGATTTTAGCCCCAACTTTTCCATAAGAGCTTTACTTTTATAAGGAATATCATATTCCATGACTTCAAGCAGCTTTTTAACCTCTTCTGAAAGATGTTCGTTTTCTTCACTGATCTGCACGGAAATTTCATCCAGAATCGCATCAATTTGAGACAACATAAACTCGATAAAAATTGTAGATTCTCCAGCAACATGACACTTAGCAATGGCTTCGTAGTATTCGTCCTGGAACTTCTCAACCTGGCTTTCAATGGGAATATATTCAAATATTGGTTTCCATTTGGAAAGAATAGCCGTGTGCCACAACCTTGCCATTCTGCCATTACCATCTGAAAATGGATGGATAAATACAAACTCATAGTGAAATACGCTGCTCAAAATCAATGGGTGAACATCCTTTCGTGCAGCGTTCATCCAGAAGAACAATTTCTCCATAAGCTGTGGAACAAACTGTGCCGGAGGAGCCATGAAGATGCATTGATCGCCGTTGAAAACACCTTCTTCGCCCGAACGAAAATCACCGGACTCCTCTACAAGGTACTTAGTCATAATCCCGTGGAACTGTTTCAAATGCCGAATATTATAGGGATCAATTTGTGAAAGCCGTTCATACGCAGCATAGGCATTCTTTACTTCTTGGATTTCTTTTTGCTCACCCAGTACAGCCCTTCCGTTGATTACATCTCTGACCTGTCCCAAAGTCAGAGAACTGGCCTCGATCTTCAAAGAGGAATGAATCGATTTGATTTTATTATTCTTTCTCAAATGCGGTTTTGCTTCCAGATTGTTAGTGGCTGTTATGCGCCCTATTTTTTCAGAAATAGATGATACATATGACAGTATTTCATTTGTTATTGTAAAAGGCGGCTTATATTCTCCCATAAAAACACCTCCACAGTCTTACGTATTATCTTGCGTACTATCTTTCTTTATTATACAAGTATCTTAAGAAGATTTCAATGTTCATATCGAATTATATATTTTTCTTTTCCGTTACCATTAGAGAAAAATAATTGATCGGAAATTTATATCCCCCTGCCGGGCTTGTAGGACTGTTAATTTTTTGATAAACTAACCCTCAGTATAGGAGGAGTGTCTGAACCTTTATACACAAAAGAGGGGACAGTCCCTTGCCAAAAACTTGTATTACTTTAGGATAGAACAGAGATAAGGACGGAGAAATGAGCGAAAACGGAATTTTTCAGTTAGGAACTTTCAGTGTAAGACCAGGAGAAAAAGCCAGTGGATTCCTGTCTGTGGCAGATGGAGAATTTCAGCTTCCTGTTACTATTTTAAACGGAGAAGAGCCGGGAAAGACGGTACTGATCACTGCGGGGATCCATGCAGAAGAATATGTAGGGATCCAGGCGGCTGTAGAACTGGCCGACAGGCTGAAAACAGAAAAAATTGCAGGAACAGTAGTGATCGTAAAGGTTATCAACCGGGAAGCTTTTGAAAACAGAAGCGGCAGTTTCGGATATGAGGACGGGAAGAATCTCAACCGGGTATTCCCTGGAAACAGGGAGGGAACCCAGATGGAGCGGCTGGCCTGGGGAATCGAAAAGGAACTTTTTCCTATAGCAGATTATTATATTGACCTTCACAGCGGAGACAGCTATGAACAGCTTGCCCCCTATGTGTATTATGCAGGACAGGCTTCAGAAGAGACGGTAAAAATCTCCAGGGAGATGGCCCAGCAGGTGGACGTACCCTACATGGTCTGCTCTACAGTGGCCAAGGGAGGCTGTTATAACTATGCGGCTTACGCCTACGGGATCCCCAGTATTCTCATTGAAAGAGGAGGCATGGGAGCCTGGACCAGAGAGGAATCCCATTCTACACGGAGGGACGTGCGGAATATCCTCTGCCATCTGGGGGTTTATCTGGGACAGAAAGACTATAGGATCTATTATCCTCTGGAAGTAAGGGACATTATTTACCAGTCTGCTTCCCAGAACGGCCTGTGGTATCCAAACAAAATGCCGGGAGATATGATCCGGGCAGGCGAGGTCCTGGGAATGGTCAAGGATTATCAGGGCCATATTCTGGAAGTGGCTTATGGAGAAAACGATGGGGTGATCCTCTACCAGACAGGAAGTCTTCAGGTAGAAGAATCCGGCCCAATGATCGCCTATGGAAAGATTTCCCGGGAGAAGGATAACCGGAAAGAGCGGATCACCAACTATTGGACAAAACGCAGCAGCGGCTTTAAGGAACAGAGGAAGGCGGAGCTCCATGATCCCATTGCCGAAAGATGGCAGGAAGAGATTGAAAAGTATCTTCCCCAGGGGAATCTGCGGATTCTGGACGTAGGCTGCGGCGCAGGATTCTTTACGATTCTTTTGTCGAAAATGGGACACGAGGTTACAGGAACAGACCTGACTCCGGATATGATCCGCTATGCCAGAGAACTGGCAGAAGAAGAAAATGCCGGCTGTCAGTTTCTGATCATGGACGGGGAAAGTCTCGACTTTGAGGACGAGACTTTTGACGTTGTGATATCCAGAAACCTTACCTGGACTTTGCCGGATACGGCCAGGGCTTACAAAGACTGGCTGCGGGTGCTGAAAAAAGGCGGGATCCTGCTGAACTTTGACGCTAACTACGGGGCGGTAAATTTTGCAGATACTTCTAAACTTCCCAAAAACCATACCCACAATAAACTGGGACTGGATATGATGGCAGAATGTGAGGAGATTAAGCGCCAGCTTCCTATCAGCAGCCGTGTCCGTCCTGCCTGGGATGTGGAGACCCTGGGAAACCTGGGGGTGGAGCAGTTGTCTGTAGATTTCGGCGTCAGCAGGAAAATCTATACAGTAAAAGATGAATTTTATAATCCGGATGCGCTGTTTGCCCTTTTTGCAGTAAAGGCATAAATGAAAAAACCGAGCATCTTAACGGGGGGATGGGGTTATCTCCCCGTATTTTTTTTGCCTGAAAGAAAAGAGAATAGGGAAAAAAGCCGGGATTTCAGGGATCTGCAGGAAGGACCGGACAGACACAAAAAACTGAAAAACGGAACCCCTGACCGGGCTTGTGGCGAAAAAAAGCAGATGCTATACTCCTTCCATACTTAAGAAAGCGAGGAGAAAATGTATGAAAAAGAAACTCATTGCTGCTTTATGCACCCTTGCTGTAAGCGTCGGACTTTTGTCAGGCTGCAGTCAGGGGGCTGAATCAGATGCTGGAAGGGAGACATCTGCACAGGAAGAAACAGCCGGAGGTGCAGCAGAGGAGAATACCCAGAAGGAAGAAGTAGTGGTTACTATGCCCGCAACTTCAGAACCGGAATCCGGCTTTGACCCGGCTTTTGGCTGGGGGGCCGGAGAACACGTTCACGAACCTCTGATCCAGAGTACGCTGACGGTTACTACCCAGGATCTGCAGATGGATAAGGATCTGGCCGCAGATTACAGTGTCAGCGAAGATGGTATGACCTGGACAGTGACCATCCGGGACGATGTAAAATTTACAGACGGGGAGCCCCTTACCGCCCGGGATGTAGCCTTTACTTACAATAACTGTAAAGAAAAAAGTTCAGTAAATGACTTTACCATGCTGGAAGAAGCTGTGGCCGTAGACGATACTACAGTAGAGTTCCATATGACCAGGCCCTATTCCATCTAGCCTTATACCATGGCTATCGTAGGAATCGTTCCGGAACATGCCTATGATGAAAATTATGGACAGAACCCCATAGGTTCTGGCCGTTACATCATGAAGCAGTGGGACAAAGGACAGCAGGTGATTTTTGAGGAAAATCCAGATTATTACGGAGAGGAGCCGAAAATCAAAAAGCTGACAGTTCTCTTTATGGAGGAAGACGCAGCCCTGGCTGCGGCTATGGCCGGAGAGGTAGACGTAGCCCATACGGCGGCTTCTTACAGCGACCAGAGCGTGGAGGGATATGAGCTTTTCAGTGTGCAGACCGTAGATAACAGAGGTTTTAACCTGCCATGCAGTACGCCTCAGGAAAAAGACGGCGTTACCTATGGAAATGAATTTACCTCAGATGTAAATGTAAGAAGAGCCATCAATATCGGCATTGACCGCCAGGAGATGATAGACAATGTATTAAACGGCTATGGAACCGCTGCCTATAGTGTATGCGACAAGATGCCCTGGTATAATCCGGAAAGCGAAGTAGAATATGACCCGGAAGAAGCAAAGAAGATCTTAGAGGACGCCGGCTGGAAGAAAGGTACTGACGGAATCCGCAAGAAGGATGGAGTAAGGGCGGAATTCACTCTGATGTTCAGCAATAGAGATTCTGTACGCCAGGCTTTGGCGGAAGATACGGCCAATCAGCTCCGGGAACTGGGAATTGAAGTGACCACCGAAGGAGTAGGCTGGGATGTGGCTTATGACCGGGCAGAATCAGAGCCTCTTATGTGGGGCTGGGGAGCCCATACGCCTATGGAACTTTATAATATTTACCATACGCTCCCCGATACAGGAATCGGACAGGCAGAATATTCTCCTTATGCCAATGAAACAGTAGACAGGTACATGGATCAGGCTTTGGCGGCGTCTTCTCTGGAAGAGTCTTATGACCTGTGGCAGAAAGCCCAGTGGGATGGAACCACCGGTATTACCCAGGAGGGAGATATCCCCTGGATCTGGCTGTGCAATATTGATCATCTTTATTTTGTCAGAGACGGACTTCAGATTGCAGAACAGAAGATACATCCTCATGGACATGGATGGTCCATTGTAAACAATGTGGACCAGTGGTCCTGGGAATAAGGGAAAATACAGAAGGAGGGAGCAATGGAAGGAAGCTGGCCGAAATTTCTTGCAAAAAATATTTTGAAAATTATCCTGCTGACCATCGGTATCAGCATGATGACTTTTGGATTAATGAAAGCCTCCCCGGTGGACCCTCTTCAGGCGAACGTAGGGCAGGCAGCCCTTGGGTCCATGAGTCAGGAACAGAGAGAAAAACTGGAGGAATACTGGGGCGTTCATACGCCGCCGGCCCAGCAGTATATTTCCTGGGCGAAGGATTTTGTCCGGGGAGATATGGGGATTTCCCTTTTATACCGGCAGCCTGTAACAGAAGTGATCGGAGTAAAATTATCTAATTCTCTGTTCCTTATGAGCGCAGCCTGGGTGATTTCCGGGATCCTGGGCCTTTTTCTGGGTGTAGTGGCAGGTATGAACCGGGGGAAACTGATAGATAAAGCAATCCAGGGATACTGTCTGGTGATTTCCAGTACGCCGGCATTCTGGCTGGCGCTGCTGCTCCTGCTTGTTTTCGGAGTATGGCTTCGGCTGTTTCCCATTGGCCTCAGCGTGCCTATCGGAGTGGAAGCCAGCGGAGTGACCCTGGCAGACCGGATCTATCATGCCATACTCCCGGCGCTGATCTTAAGCATTACAGGTGTCTCCAACATCGCCCTGCACACCCGGGAAAAAATGGCGGATATCATGGAAAGCGATTATGTTTTGTTTGCCAGGATGCGGGGGGAGAAAGGATGGCGCCTGTTTAAATATTACGGGTTCCGGAACGTGCTCCTGCCTGCCATTACCCTCCAGTTTGCCTCCATCAGTGAGATATTCGGAGGCTCTGTGCTTGTGGAACAGGTATTTTCCTATCCGGGTCTGGGACAGGCGGCGGTAGCTGCCGGCCTTGGGAGCGATATGCCTCTGCTGATGGCGATTACCATTGTCAGCGCCCTTTTTGTCTTTGGAGGAAACCTGGCGGCCAATATACTTTACGGACTTATTGATCCCAGGATCCGGAGAGGGGGTAAGGTAAAATGAAGATGTGGAACCGGAGACAGAGAATTCTGATAGGACTGGGCTTTTCTGTTGTTTTTCTGGCAGTAATCTGCATATGGGGAAGCATGAGCACAGAAGAAGCCAGGGTGACAGATTTTTCCAGGAAGAATATAGCCCCCTGCCTGGAATATATTTTCGGCACCGACTGGCTGGGAAGGGATATGCTGGCAAGGACGCTGAAAGGCCTTTCTATCAGTATATTAATCGGTATTTTGGCTGCCGTAGTCAGTGGGTTGGTGGCCCTTATCCTGGGAATTGCATCGGCTGCTATGGGAAAGACGGTGGATACGGTCATCAGTTTCTGCATTGACCTGATCATGGGAATCCCTCATATGCTGCTGCTGATACTGATCTCAGTAGCTTTGGGCAAGGGGCTGAAAGGCGTGGTCATAGGCGTGGCCCTTACACACTGGCCTTCCCTGGCCAGACTGATACGGGCGGAAGTGATCCAGCTCAGGGAGAGCCCTTATATCCAGATTTCCCGCAAACTGGGGAAGAGCAGCTGGTATATTGCCAGGAAACATATGCTGCCTCATCTTGTGCCTCAGTTTATCGTAGGCCTGGCACTGATGTTTCCCCATGCGATCCTTCATGAGTCCAGCATTACTTTTCTGGGATTCGGCCTGTCTACGGAGCAGCCGGCCATTGGTATCGTACTTTCAGAGGCCATGCAGTACCTGATCACAGGAAAATGGTGGCTGGCTTTATTTCCCGGGCTTTTGCTGGTATTTACCGTGGTACTATTCTATATCCTGGGAGAGAGCCTGAGGAAAATGCTGGATCCCGGAAGTATCCATCAGTAAAGAAGCCAGGAGGAGAAAAGCATGGAAAAAGAGACAGTCCTGAAAATCGAACATATGAATATTGTTTTTACCCAGTATGACAGAGGAATGCATCAGACAGAACTCCCGGTCATCCGGAACCTGGACGTAGAAGTCCGAAGAGGAGAAGTGGTAGCGGTGGTAGGCTCCAGCGGATCCGGGAAAAGTCTCCTGGCCCATGGGGTAATGGGAGTTCTGCCCTATAACGCCCGTATGGGAGGAGATATCCAGTATCTGGGAGAGAAACTTACCAAAGAAAGGATAGAAAAACTCAGAGGAAAGGAAATCGTTATGGTACCCCAGAGCATTTCTTCCCTGAATCCCCTGATGAAGATCGGACCTCAGATACGGAAAGGGAAAAAAGATCCGGCGTCCCAAGAGAAGCTGAAAGCTATTTTCAGACGTTACGATCTGGAAGAAAAGACAGAGGAGCTTTATCCTTTTGAGCTGTCCGGAGGGATGAACCGGAGAGTGCTGATCTCTACGGCAGTGATGGAAGAACCCAGACTGGTCATCGCTGACGAACCTACTCCGGGTCTGGATAAGAAAACAGCAAAACGTGCCATGGAACATTTCCGAAATCTGGCGGACATGGGCGCTGCCGTTCTGGTGATCACCCATGATCTGGAACTGGCTCTGGAGACCGTGGACCGGATTGCGGTATTTTACGGGGGAACCACTATTGAGGAGGCCAGGGCAGAAGACTTCCAG
The DNA here is from genome assembly GCF_002161645.1 of Blautia sp. An46. Classification (NCBI taxonomy): domain Bacteria; kingdom Bacillati; phylum Bacillota; class Clostridia; order Lachnospirales; family Lachnospiraceae; genus Blautia; species Blautia sp. An46. The sequence goes on from NZ_NFIF01000005.1 coordinate 162,946, forward strand.
AGAGAAGAGAACCTTCGGCACCCCTATACGAAAGCCTTATGGAGGGCTATGCCCAGGCATGGATTTCAATATATTGAAGGAAGCCAGCCTTATGTGAAAAACCTTCCCAAAGGGTGTATCTTCAGCCCCAGATGCAGCCAGTGCCAGGAGGCCTGCAGAGGAGAAATCCCCTACCGGGAAGTAAGAGGCGGAAAGGTCCGCTGTCTGTATGCCCAATAAAATCCAGGCGGAAAGGTGGAAATAAGATGAAACTGGAAGTCAAGAATCTTTCTTATCAATATACAAAGAAAGGGAGAAAAATCCTGAAGGACTTCAGCCTGACTGTAGAAAACACAGAGCGGGTAGGGCTGGCCGCACCAAGCGGATATGGGAAAACCACTTTGTGCAAGCTTCTTTCCGGATACCTGGAGCCGGATCAGGGGGAAATCCTTCTGGACGGAAAGCCTATATCCTCCTATGGAGGCTACTGTCCGGTGCAGATGATCTGGCAGCAGCCGGAGTTTGCCCTGAATCCCAGACTGCGGGTCAAAGAAGCCATCCGGGAGGGAGATCAGATAGAAGAAAGAATCCTTCGGGAACTTGGGATAGAAGAAGACTGGATGAATCGTTTCCCTGCAGAATTGTCCGGGGGAGAGCTGCAGCGGTTCAGTATTGCCAGGGCCCTGGGAAAGAGGACCAGATTTTTGCTGGCGGATGAGAGCACGACTATGCTGGACCTGATCACCCAGAGTCAGATATGGCACTTTTTGCTGAAAGAGGCAGAGAAGCGGAAAATCGGACTGATCGTAGTCAGCCACGATTCGGAACTGCTGGACCGGGTATGTACCAGGATCATACCTCTGGAAGAGGAAAAGGGAGAACAAAGTGGGCAGGCCCCCTCTTAAATAAAAAACAACCCCCCATGGGGCTTGTGAGAATTTTTTGAAGGTTTTATACTTTAAAAAGTGAATTTACAAAGCTGATAAGGGTGGTAAAGAATGAAAAAATACGCAATAAGACGATTTATACAATTAATCCCGATTCTCCTGGGCATTACCCTGCTGTCCTTCATTCTGACGAATATAGGTACTACAGACGTGATCGATACCATGGAAAGCAATCAGGGCGTGGTCATGTCAGAAGAAGAAAAAGATCAGCTCCGCCAGGAGATGGGCCTGGACAAGCCTCTGGCTCAGCAGTATGTTATCTGGCTGGGTAATGTACTGAGAGGAGATATGGGAGAATCTTTTGTATCCGGGAAAGATGTATTCGATACATTTATATCAAAACTTCCGGCGACGATCTACCTGACGGTCACGTCCATCTTTCTGACCGTATTAATCTCTATACCTCTGGGAATCCTGTCAGCAGTAAAACAAAATAAATTTCTGGATTATCTGATACGGTTTTTGAGTTTCATCGGGAATTCCCTGCCGAACTTTTTTGTGTCTCTGCTGCTGATCTATTTCTTTTCCCTGAAGTTGAAGCTCCTTCCTGTAATGGGAAATAACAGCGGATGGAAAAGCATTATCCTTCCAACCCTGACTCTTGCCATAGCCATGTCCTCCAAATATACCCGGCAGGTAAGAGCCACGGTTCTGGAAGAATTGAACAAGGACTATGTGCAGGGCGCCAGAGCACGGGGGATCCGTGAGAATAAGATATTGACTTTCAGTGTGCTGAAAGCCTCCATGCTCACTATCGTTACCCTGCTGGCCCTGTCCATCGGATCCCTTCTGGGAGGAACGGCCATTGTAGAATCCATCTTTATGTGGGACGGGGTGGGGAAAATGGCGGTAGACGCCATCACCATGAGGGATTATCCCATCATACAGGCCTACGTGATCTGGATGGCGGTCATTTATGTGGTAGTGAATCTGATCACAGATCTGATCTATCATTATCTTGATCCAAGGATCCGTCTGGGACAGGAGGAAGCATAGTGGAAGAAAAGAAGATTACTGTAAGAAAACAGAAAATAAAAAAAGACTATACAAAGATAAAACTGGCCGTTTACGGCGCATTGACTCTTCTGCTCATTCTGGTGGCAGTCTTTGCGCCTTATATAACGCCCTATGATCCTTATGAACAGGACCTTGGCAATGCCCTTCTGGCTCCATGCAGGGAATATCTGCTGGGGACAGACCGGTACGGAAGAGATATGCTCTCCAGGGTGATCATGGGAGCCAGATCCTCTATTTCTTCAGCGGTGCTTCTGGTGGTGATCATCACAGTTGCAGGAAGCATCGTGGGGATTCTCTGCGGCTACTGCCAGGGAAAGCTGGATTCCTTTCTCATGCGTCTCTCAGATATTTTCCTGGCCTTTCCGGGAATGGTCTTTGCCATTGCCGCAGCCAGTGTCATGAGCGGAGGCATCATGAACGCCGTAGCAGCCCTGGCCTTTATATCCTGGCCAAAATATGCAAGGATTGCCAGAAGTCAGGTGCTGACTATAAAGAATGCGCCCTATATTTCGGCGGCCCGGCTGGCAGGTTCCGGGACAGGGAAGATCATCTTAAAACATATTGTCCCCAATATCGTCGGTCCGGTGATCGTAACGGCGGTTCTGGATATCGGGACCATGATGATGGAAATCGCCGGACTGTCGTTTCTGGGTCTGGGAGCTACGCCGCCTACTGCAGAGTGGGGTTCCATGATGAGCAATGGAAGAAGTATGCTCCAGACGTCTCCATGGGTGATCCTGGCTCCCGGCTGCGCTATTTTTCTTACGGTTATGGTCTTTAACCTTCTGGGAGATACCGTAAGGGATATATTAGATCCCAGACAGAGCAGGAGGAACAGATCATGACACAGCCATTATTAGATATGCAGCATGTAGACATCAGTTACGGAGGAAAGCCGGTAGTCCAGGATCTGTCTCTTCAGATGGCACCAGGAGAGATCCTTGGAATAGTAGGAGAATCCGGCAGCGGAAAAAGCACGGTGCTCAAGGCGGCTATGGGGCTGCTGGAAAACTCCGGAGCCGTGACCAGAGGCGATATTTACTATAAAGGACAGAATGTCACCGACAGCAGAGAAAATGAACTCCGAAAGCTCCGGGGACCTGAAATGGGCATGATTTTTCAGAACACAGGGGCCTCCATGTGCCCGATCCGGACCATTGAGGACCAGCTTTATGAAAGTGTTCTGGAACATGAAAAGATCTGCCGTAAAGAGATTAAAGAAAGGGCCCTGAAATTATTTGAGACTATGCGTCTTACAGACGGAGAAAGAATCCTGAAAAGTTATCCCTTTGAACTGTCAGGAGGAATGAATCAGAGAGTGGGGATCATGATGGCCATGGTGCCAAATCCCCGGCTTCTGTTGGCCGATGAGCCTACCAGTGCCCTGGACGTTACTGTCCAGGCCCAGGTGGTGAAAGAGATGATGAAAATGCGGGAGCTCTATGGGACAGCCATTGCCATTGTTACCCATAACATCGGCGTTGTAGAATATATGGCGGATAAAGTGGCTGTCATGTATCAGGGAAAGCTGGTAGAATACGGCAGGAAAGAAGATGTGATCCGCCATCCCCGGGAACCCTATACCAGGAAGCTTATCGGTGCGGTTCCCCGGCTGGACAGAGGATAAAGCTATGGAAAAAATATTGGAAGTAACAAATCTGAAAAAAACATTTTATAAGAATAAAACGCCCTTTACAGCAGTAAATGAGATCAGCTTTACTCTGAACAGAGGCGAATGTCTGGGGCTTGTAGGAGAAAGCGGATGCGGAAAAAGTACTACAGCAAAGATGATCACCCGGCTTTTGGAGCCGGACAGCGGCAGTATCCGTCTGGACGGAGAGGAAATCCTGGGACAGAAAGGGAAAAAGAAAAAAGAGCTGTATACAAAGATGCAGATGATTTTCCAGATTCCCCAGGATTCCTTTGATCCCCGCTGTACTTTGGGAGACGGGATCATGGAGAGCATGCGCAATCACGGCATGAAACGGAAAGACGCCAGAAAAAGGATGTATGAGCTTCTGGAACTGGCAGAACTGGACAAAAGTTTTGTTTCCAGATATCCCCATGAGGTAAGCGGCGGGCAGTGTCAGAGAGCGGCCATAGCCAGAGCTCTGGCTGTAGATCCCAGGATTCTGATCTGTGATGAGGCTACCAGCGCTTTGGACGTTACCATACAGGCCCAGATTATGGATCTGCTCAGCAGACTTCAGAGAGATAGAGGACTGTCTATCCTTCTGATCTGTCATGACCTGGCTCTGGTGCAGAAGCTCTGCCAGAGAGTCCTGGTGATGTATAAAGGCAGTATTATAGAAACGGGTATGACAGATGAGGTGATACGGCATCCCCGGGAAGAATATACAAAGAGCCTTATAGATTCTGTATTTTAAAGTCCAAAGTTTTGCAAAAATCAGCGGAAGGATTATCAGGAAAGGAGAAAAAATGAAACCAAAAAACATATGGAAAAAGGCGTGGGGTGCTGTTCTGGCGCTGACTATGAGCGCCGGACTGCTGGCAGGCTGCGGTTCTTCCGGGGAGGAGGACAGCCAGGATAGATCACAGTCTGAGTCCTCTTCAGGAGAAAAAGTTTTTTATTACGGAGACACCACTTTTAATGCGGAAAATGACGAGTCTGATGTGAACCCTCACAACGGATATTCAGGCTGGGCCTGTATCCGCTATGGCATAGGGGAAACCTTATTCCGCTATTCCGATACCATGGAGCTGGAGCCCTGGCTGGCCACAGAATATGAGAATGTAGATGAAAATACCTGGAGGATTACCCTGAGAGACGGGGTAACCTTCACCAGCGGCAGGGAACTGGATGCCCAGGCCGTGAAGGAATGCCTGGAGCATCTGGTGGAGGTTCATGAGAGAGCTAAAGGGAATCTGAAGATCCAGGAGATCACAGCAGACGGGATGACTCTGACTATCAGGACTACGGAGCCGGTACCGGCCCTGATGAATTATCTGGCCGATCCCTACGGCTGCATTATTGATATGGAAGCCGGCATTACTGATGACGGAAACGTAGTGGGCACCGGTCCATATATTGCCACAGAAGTGGTTACAGATCAGGGACTGACTTTGGTAAAAAATGAAAATTACTGGGATGGGATGCCGAATCTGGACACCATATATGTACAGACCATCAGTGATGGAGATACCCTTACTATGGCTCTTCAGTCAGGAGAGCTGGATGCGGCTTACGGTCTTCCTTACTCCAGTTTGTCCCTGTTCTCAGAAGAGCCCTATACGATTTCTTCTGTAGAAACCTCCAGATCTTTCTTTGCACAGATGAATTATGCCACAGAGGCTCTCCAGGACGAAAGAGTAAGAGAAGCCATTGCCTGCGGCATTGACAAAGAAAGCTTTACAGAGGTACTGATGGAAGGCAACGGTTCCGCCGCTGTAGGCCCTTTCCCGTCAAACTTTACTTTTGGGGACGATGCAGTTACCGCACCGGAATATGATCCGGACAGGGCTAAAGAACTTCTGGCGGAAGCAGGATGGACAGATACGGACGGAGACGGTTATGTGGACAAGGACGGAGAGAACCTGACTATTCGCTGGCTTACTTATCCCAGCCGTCAGGAACTGCCCCTTCTGGCAGAAAGCGTTCAGGCAACTCTGGGAGAGATTGGCATTGACGTTGAAGTAAACAGTACGGCAAATCATCTGGATGTTATTGAAACCGGCGAGTGGGACATCTACGCCAGTGCCTTTGTCTGCGCACCTACAGGAGATCCGGAATACTTCTTTACCACCCACTGCCTGGATTCTTCCACCCACAACAGAGGGGGATATCACAGTGACAGACTGGAAGAGCTGGAAGCCCAGATGAGCACTACTTTTGACGCAGAAGAGAGAGCTTCTCTGGCTGTGGAAATGACTCAGACGATTCTGGACGACAATGCTTTTATCTTTGCTTCCCATCTGCGGATGTCTATTGTTTCAGGAGAAGGGGTCACAGGTCTGGAGGCTCATCCCTGTGACTATTATGAGATAACCGTGGATCTGGATAAAAATTAAAAGGGGCTAATCATATGTACCGTATATTTATCATAGAAGATGATCCGGGGATCGCCCGGGGGATCCAGAAGCAGATGGAGTCCTGGAACCTGGAAGCCCGGTGTGCCTCAGATTTTGAAAAGATCATGGAGGAATTTTCTGACTATCACCCTCATCTGGTCCTGCTGGATATTTCTCTGCCTTTTTACAATGGCTATTACTGGTGCCAGGAGATCCGGAAGATTTCCCGGGTGCCGGTGATCTTTATCTCTTCCGCCTCAGATAACATGAATATTGTTATGGCCATGCAGATGGGCGGGGATGACTTTATTGCCAAGCCTTTTGACCAGATGGTGATGACCGCCAAGATCCAGGCTGTGCTGAGGAGAACTTATGACTACGGAGGAGAGCAGACTTTTCTGGAACATAAAGGCGCTGTTTTAAATATGGCAGACGCTTCTCTATCCTATGAAGGGGAAAAGATCGATCTGACAAAAAACGAGTACCGGATCCTTCAGACCCTTCTGGAAAACAAGGGAAAGATCATCAGTCGGGAGCGGCTTATGGAGAAACTCTGGGAAAGCGACAGTTTTGTAGATGAAAATACTTTAAGCGTGAATGTAAACCGTCTGCGGAAAAAGCTGGAGAAGGCAGGCCTGACAGATTTTATTACCACCAAAATTGGCATGGGGTATCTGATCGGATAAGGAGAGCGGTATGAAAGTTTTGACTGCATATATAAAACAGCACAAAAGAACTGCGGCCTTTTATTTTATAGCTATGGCAGTGTTTTTTGTCCTTTTGTTTTTCTACAGGCTGCCGCCGGCAGCCTGGGCTTACGGGGCAGTGCTCTGTTTGTTTTTTGGTCTGGTCCTGGCAGTGCCGGATTACCTGAGATTCCGGAAAAAGCACCGGGAACTGAGACAGATGGGAGAGCAGCAGGAGATAACCGGTGCAGAACTCCTGCCGGTACCGGAAGGCCTTCTGGAACAGGATTATCAGGATCTGATCGCCAGACTTTGGGAAAAGGAGAAAGATACCCAGGACAGGCAAAACCGCCGGTACCAGGATATGAGCGATTACTATACCATGTGGGCCCACCAGGTGAAAACCCCTATTGCCGCATTAAAGCTGAGCCTGGAAAATGAAGACAGTACCCTGGCCAGAGAAGTACGGGGAGAGGTAGTCCGGATCGATCAGTATGTGGATATGGCCATGTGCTATCTCCGGCTGGATTCTGAGACAACAGATTACGTTTTTGAAGAGTGTGAGATGGATCAGATCCTCCGCCAGGCAGTGCGGAAGTTTTCCTCTTCTTTTATCCAGAAGAAGATCCGGCTGGAATATGAGCCAATGGACTGGAAGGTAGTTACCGATGAGAAATGGCTTCTTTTTGTTATTGAACAGGTACTTTCAAACAGTTTAAAATATACCAGGTCCCAGGGAAAAGTTTCTATAGAAAGAGAAAAAGAACAGATTCTCTGTATCCGTGATAACGGTATCGGCATTGCCCCGGAGGATATTCCCAGGATCTTTGAAAAGGGCTATACCGGCTATAACGGCAGAAGCGACAAAAAAGCCAGCGGCCTTGGCCTGTATCTCTGCCGCCGGATCTGCAGCAATCTGGGGTACCGGATCTGGGCCTCTTCCTCTGTGGGAGAGGGCACTGCAATTTATATAGATCTTAAGAGGCGTCTTACAAAAATGTAAGACCATAACAGGGAAATGTAAGCTGAATCGATGGCGGCACATTTCCCTTAATTGCTATAATGGCCTTGTAAAAAACAAGGAGGAAACAACATGGCGATATTAGAAGTGATAAATCTAAAAAAAACCTATACCACCCGTTTCGGCGGCAGTCAGGTGCGGGCGTTAAAAAACGTAAATTTTACTGTGGAAAACGGAGAATACGCAGCAGTGATGGGCGAATCCGGTTCCGGAAAGACGACTCTGCTGAATATCCTGGCAGCTCTGGACCGGCCCAGTTACGGTACCGTGCTCCTGGACGGACGGGATATTACCAAGCTGAAGGATAAGGAGCTGTCCGGTTTCCGGAGAGATAATCTGGGATTTGTATTCCAGGATTTTAACCTTCTGGATACTTTTTCTGTCCGGGACAATATTTATCTGCCTCTGGTACTGGAAGGAAAACACTACCGGGAAATGGAAGCAAAGAGCCTTTCTGTAGCCCGGAAGCTGGGAATTGCAGACATACTGGAGAAATATCCCTATGAAATCTCCGGCGGACAGAAACAGCGGGCGGCAGTGGCCAGAGCGCTGATCACCAATCCCCGGCTGATCCTGGCGGATGAGCCTACAGGAGCCCTGGACTCCCGATCTACAGAGGAACTTTTGGACCTGTTCTCTGCCATACATGCCGAAGGGCATACCATTCTTATGGTGACCCATTCTGTTAAAGCCGCCAGCCGGGCAGGGAGAGTTCTCTTTATCAAGGACGGGGAGGTTTTTCATCAGCTTTACCGGGGAAACAGCACCAATCAGGAAATGTATGAGAAAATATCCAATACGCTCACTGCCCTGGCGGGAGGTGAAAAGCTGTGAAAAAGAGACTTTATCCAAGACTGGCCTGGCAGGGAATCCGAAAAAACGGGAAAATCTATTTCCCCTATCTGGCGGCCTGTATTTTTGTAGTCATGGTCTATTACCTTATCGGCTTCCTCTCCAGCGATCCTGTGATCCGGGAAATGGAGGGAGGAGCGCAGATGCAGATCATTCTGTCTCTGGGAACAGGGGTCATGGGCATTTTTTCCGTGATCTTTCTTTTTTATACCAACTCCTTCCTCATGAAGAGGAGAAAAAAAGAGCTGGGGCTGTACCATGTCCTTGGCATGGACCGGAAAAACATCGCAGTAGTACTGATCTGGGAAAACCTTATGACTGCAGGGACTTCTCTGGGAGGGGGAATTCTGGGAGGGATTCTCTTTTCCAAGCTGGGGCAGCTTGCCATGATCTATCTGCTGGGCGGGAAGGCAGATTTTTCCTTTTCCATAAACTCTGATATTCTGATCCGTACCCTCAAAACATATGGGGTGATCTTTCTCCTGCTTCTGGCCTATAGGATCCTGCAGATATTCCGGACCAGACCTCTGGATCTGCTGAAAAGTGAAAGCCTGGGAGAACGACCTCCAAGAGCCAACTGGCTGTCGGCAATCCTGGGGGCGGTGCTTCTGGGAGCAGCTTACGGCATGGCTGTAACGGTTAAAGAACCTGTTACCATTATTTGGCTTTTCTTTGTGGCGGTGCTTATGGTGATCGGAGCTACCTATCTGCTTTTTATGGCTGGTTCTGTTACTTTATGTAAAGTATTGAAAAAGAACAAAAAATATTACTATAAGACAAACCATTTTGTATCGCTGTCTTCCATGATGTTCCGTATGAAGAGGAACGGCGCCGGCCTGGCCTCCATCTGTATTCTGTCTACTATGGTCCTGGTTATGGTGTCCGGCACTGTCAGTCTGTTCCTGGGAACCGAGGACAGTCTTCGCTCCAGATATCCCAGAAATCTGGTGGTAAATACGCCGTCTCTGGAAGATGGGGTTGTAAGCCAGGTAAACCAGATTGTAGAGGGTGCTTTGGAAAAATACGGTGTCCGGGAAGAAAATGTCCTTCACTACCGGCAGCTGGTGATGTCCGGCATGGCAGAAGGAAACAGGATGATCCTGGACTACGCAAATAGTGGGGAGTTTTCTTATACAGAGTATGAAAATGTCCGCCAGATCATGGTAGTACCTGTGGAAGACTATAACCGGATCATGGGAACAGATGAGACCCTGGACAGACAGGAGGTCCTGGTATGCAATACAAAGACAGACTGGCAGGAAAATTATCAGGAACTGATCCTGGAAGGAATGGGTACCTGGAAGATCAAGGATCAGGTAGAATTTGTAGATAACGGCGTAGACGCCATGCAGATCATCCCTACCACCTATCTCTTTGTATCGGACGTAAGTGTGATGGAGGAAATGTATCAGAGTTATCCTAAGGCCGGGGAAGCGTTTGAATTCTGGAATTACTATGGAACAGACCTGGACTGCAGCGATGAGACCCAGAGCCTTATTTCCCAGGAGATCAGCGCAGGACTTCAGAGCCTGGGAGAACAGGATCCTGCTTTTTCCGGAACTACTGTAGAGTGTGTAGGGGTAGAGCGGATGGATTTTTATTCTACGTATGCAGGACTGTTCTTCCTGGGGATCCTGCTGGGCATCGTGTTCCTTCTGGGGATGGTGCTGATCATGTATTATAAGCAGGTGTCAGAAGGCTATGAAGACCAGAGCAGATTTGAGATCCTCCAGAAGGTAGGCATGACCGAAAGGGAAATCCGGAAAAGCGTCAATTCTCAGGTCCTTACGGTGTTTTTCATGCCCCTGATCTGGGCGGGGATCCACACAGCCTTTGCTTTTCCGATGATCTACCGGCTGCTGCAGCTTTTCAGTCTTCACAATATGTGGCTTCTTATCGGAATCACCGGAGGATGCTTCCTGGGATTCGGACTGGTGTATGTGCTGATGTATCTGCTGACGTCAAAAAGCTATTATAAGATCGTCAGGGGCGGAAGTTTTTCTTCACGTAGGCAGAGGGGGTAAGCCCCGTACACTTTTTAAAGATTTTACTGAAATAATACGGGGTGTTTCCGCAGCCAACCAGCTCGGCAACATCCTGTATTTTTTCGCCTCCGCTGGAAGCCAGGATTTCCTTTGCTTTCTGAACACGGAGATTCATAAGAAAACCGGAAAATTTTTCGCCGGTTTCTTTTGTAAAGCAGCGGCTGACATAACTGACATTCATGTAAAGATAGTTTTCCGAGATCCATTTCAAGGTCAGATCCGGGTTCTTGTAATGCTCCTGGATATAGTCTATGAGTTTCGTAATAAAAGGGCTGTACTGCCGGGAACTGAAAGAAGAAACGGATATGACTTTCTGGATATAGTCCAGGACCAGAACCGGGATTTGTGCCATATTTTCTTCTTTGTGCAGGTTGTAAAGGAAATCTGTGATCTCAGGAAGGATCCCGGAGGGCAGATGGGTTCCCAGGGAAATAATAATATTATCTGCAAGCTGCAGGAGAAAATCCTTGTTGGAGACGGAGGTCAGAATGCTTTTCAGCTCCCGCAGACTGCTTTCACGTTCCTCGGAATTTCCGGCAGAGAGCAGAGGAACAAGATGGTTTATCTTTTCCACAATCTGTCCGTAGTTAAAGGTGGGAACTTTTCCGGTGCCTTCAATGAAATACATGATGTCATAGCGCTTTATTCTTTTGATCAGCATAGTCAGCAGAGATTTAAGATCCGGGTATTTCTGCCGCTGATAATCAACGGAAACGGTCTCGCCGGGAAAGGATACTGACTGAAAATAAGCATCCAGTTCCTCATAGGAGGATTCTCCGTTAGTAAAGAAAAACAGAAGAATATTTTTGATATATATGAGGTAAACCTCTGTATCCGGCATACTTTCCTGGCGGAAAGTATGGAATTCTTTCAGACAGAGATCCAGATTTTTTTCTTCCAGATAATAGACACAGCAGAACTGATAAGGGACATTTGTCAGATCCAGATAATGCTCGTAGGACTCAAAAAAAGAATCCGACAGAGAGATTAAAGATACGCCTTCCCGGATCATGTTCTGGATCAGTGTTTTATGGAGATCTTTCAGTAAAGCTCCGTTTGGACCTTTTTCACTGTCTCGCTCAGAGACTGCCTGATAATAATCCCTGGTTACATCCTGGATACAGTCAATAATCTGCTCTTCCGTGCAGGGCTTCAGCAGATAATGACGAACGCCGCATTTCATGGCTCTTTTTGCATAGTCAAATTCTCCATAGCCGGACAAGATGATAAACTGGGTATTAAGATCTGTACGGCTGATCCGTTCAATCAGCTCCAGTCCTGAAATGCCTGGCATCCGGATATCGGTCATAACAATATCCGGACACTCGTCCAGAATGGTGTGATAGGCGTCTACTCCGTCGGTACAGGTGCCGATAAGCCGGATATCATATTTTTCCCAATCAATAATATTGGCAATAGCCTGGCAGATCATTTCTTCATCATCTACAATCAGCAGTTTTAACATATTCTTACTCCTTTTTTTTACAGGAAATGCGGATCTCAGCTACCGCACATTCTTCATAGGTTTCTTCATCTTCAATATTATAAAGCAGCAGTCCGTAGGGCTCTCCGTAAGTCAGCTGAAGCCTGCGGTGGATATTCAGGATACCGATACCAAATCCGTGAGGCTGTATTTCGCCGCTCTGCAGTTTCTCCATGCAATTTTCTTCAAAGGAAGATCCGGTATTGGTGATCCGGATGATCAGCAGCCCCAGGACTTCCCTGCAGACAATGGAAATATAGCAGGTTTCTGAAGATTCTTCCAGGCCGTACCGTATGGCGTTTTCCAGCAGAGGCTGAATGGTGAATTTGGGTATGAAAACTCCCAGGAGATCGGAAGGCACATCTGCGGAAAAATCCAGCCGGCGCTGATAGCGGATTTTCTGTATGGTAATATAGTTGTTTACGATCTGCATTTCCTGATCCAGAGTAAAATCTTCAGAATTTTTTCCAAGAGAGAAGCGCAGCAGACTGCCCAGAGCTGTGGTGATCTGAGAAATTTCTTCGGACTTGATCATTTTCGCTCTCCAGTTAATGGATTCCAGAGTATTGTAGAGAAAATGAGGATCCATCTGGCTTTCCATAGCTTTTAGCTGGGCTTCCTTTTTTAAAATCTCGTTTACATAATTTTCCTGGATCAGAGTCTGGATCTTTTCTACCATAGAATCAAAATTTTTATAGAGAAGGCCGATTTCATCTTCCTGGTATTTTCTGGGCGCCTCCGGCACCTGGTAGTTTCCTTCTCCAAAACTTTTCATATTTTCCATCAGCCGGTCAAAGCGATAGAAGATGGCAAGTATGACTTTTACAGCCAGATAGCTGACCACAGCCAGAGCAGCCACCATAATAAGCAGGAAGAGCCTTCCTGATAAAGTGACGGTTTTGTAAACAGAACTGTACGATACGGTAGAAATATAATCCCAGTCATAGAGAGGGATTTTTCCCCGGACGGCGAATAAGGTCTCTTTGCCGGCTTTTTCAATTCCGTAATCTCCCGACAGATCTTTGGAAAGTTCCACTGCCTGACGGTCGGAGAGTGTGCTTCCATTATAGATCAAAGCATCGCCGTCAAACAGGAGACAGGACATATCATCATAATCTGAGTGGGAACTGACTGCCGTCTCAGTAAGAGCGGCGGGGTTCAGAGAAATGATCAGAACTCCTAAAGGCTCCAGGCTCAGTTTGTCGATTTTTCGCAGTTCCTTTACAATAAATATTCCATACTGGGATCCGAAGTCGGGTACCACAGTAGTAGCCCCCTCCCGGCTCTGGGCTCTGGCGATCAGGGAGGAGCGGAGCTGGTAGGGAACTTCCATAAAAGAGGACAGGGAAGTGGAAATGATCTCCTGATCCTGGATAATGGACATATAGGAAATAGAATCATTCTGAAAGGCAAAGAGATAGCCGGATAATTCATTATAGATCCTGGTGTTGTATATCTGCCGCTGTGATCCCTGCTCTAATTCTTTCATTTCTTCCAGATTGGTCTGGATCACCTGGCTGGCTAAAATCGAGTCTATGATGGAATCCACAGACTGAAGCTGACTGGAGATATCCGAGGCTGCATAGGTCATGGAAGCAGCAATAGACTGATACAGCCTTTTTTCATAAGATCTGGATGTAAAGGCCATAGTCGCCAGTCCGGAAAGAAAAAGAATAAAAAATCCGGAAAATATAACAATCAGTATTTTGTATTTCAGACTCAGGTCATAGAAGCACCTGTCAAGAGTTTTAAAGGGGTTTTTGCGTATGTTCATCAGTATTTTCCTCCACTGAAATTATAGATTATGAAAAAAGAAAGCACAATTCTTTTCAGTTCCGGGGAATAAATAAAGTAATGAAATTACTGGAAAAGTCATTTTCTTACAGGCAGCAGTAAAAAAATTGCGAAAGAAAGTCATGTTTCTAAATTTCTTTTCGTCATTTTTTTGCTTATAATTGGGTTATCCAAAAACAAAGATGCATCTTGAACAAAAATTATGGAGGAATGTAAAGTGAAAAAGAAATCTTTAAAGAAAGCAGCAGTTCTTGCCATAGCAGGCGCTATGGCGGTAACATCCCTGGCAGCATGCGGTGGCTCCGGCAGCGGAAAGGATAGCGAAGGAGGAAGTTCTGATTCCCTCACAATGGCATGGTGGGGCAATCAGGTAAGAAACGAGCGCACCCAGCAGGCTCTGGACGCATACAAGGAAGAGAGCGGCATAACAGTAAGCGGACAGTTCTATCAGTGGGGCGATTATTGGAGCAAAATGGCAACCTCTGCAGCAGGAAAGAAAATGCCGGATGTGATCCAGATGGATATGTCTTACATTCAGCAGTATGTAGATAAAGGACAGCTTCTTGATCTGACACCATATATTGAAGACGGAACCCTGGATACCTCCAATATTTCAGAAGACATTGTGAATATGGGTAAAGTAGGAGACGGTATCTATGGCATTGCTGCCGGAACCAGTGCTTCCTGTATGTTTTATAATAAGACCCTTTTAGACGAGCTGGGAATCACCATTAATGACAACATGACTTTGGACGAATTTATTGATATTTCTAAACAGGTATATGAGGAGACCGGATATCGTTCCAACCTGTACCACTATGGCCTGTATATGGATATGTATGCAAGAGCCAACGATATCCAGGCCAGCGACAAATTAGGGGGCGACAGCGCAGATGACTACCTGCCATACTTTGAAACACTGGAGACCGGCATTAAAGAGGGATGGCAGATCTCTCCAAGCCAGGCGGCAGATACAGACAGTGTAGAGGAAGATCCTATGGTATACGGGTCAAATCCGGATAACATGACCTGGTGCACCATTAACGGTTCTGCACAGCTTACCGCATATCAGGCAGCAGCACCGGAAGGAACAGAGATTGCTCTGACGACTATTCCTACAACCGATCCTCAAAAATCCAACTATGTAAAACCTGCTATGTACTTTTCTGTAAGTGCAGATACAGCCAATCCGGAAGAAGCTGTAAAACTGCTGAACTATCTGACCAACTCTGAGACAGCCTATGATATTCTGCTTGCAGAAAGAGGCGTACCTGCTTCCACAGCTATTTCTGAGGCGATCATGGACAAATTAAGTCCTGCAGAGCAGGAAAATGCAAACTTTGTAAATAATGTGATCGCACCGAATTCCAGCCCGATGCCTCCGTTCCCTGTAGAAGGAAGCACAGAGGCCCAGGATCTTTTAAGAAAACTGGAAGAAAAGGTAAAATACGGAGAATATACAGCCCAGCAGGCTGCAGATGAATACTTCACAGAAGCGAATAAAATGCTTCAGGGTGAATAAAGAAAACCAGGCTTGGAGCCGCTGCCCTTTGCATAAGGCGGCAGCGGCTCTTTTTGTGCGATACGCCCGGCAAGCGGCTGCCGTGCTTGCACGAGCAGACATCTGGTAAAACTCCGATGATGAGAAAGGAGAAATGGTTTTTTCATGAATAAAAGCAGTAAATTTTATCGGTTTATAAATAAAGAAAAAAATGTAGGCGTGATCTTCTGCCTGCCCTTTATTGTCGGCTTTCTGGTGTTTCTGATCGTACCTATGGGAATCTCATTGTATTATTCCTTCTGCGATTACGACATACTGTCTCCGCCGGAATTTGTGGGATTAAAGAACTACATAGAAATGTTTACCCAGGATGAAGTATTCTGGCACTCTGTAAAAGCAACCTTTTATTTTGCTCTGGTATCTGTGCCTCTTCGTCTGATCTTTGCGCTGCTGGTAGCCATGATCCTTGTACGGCCCACGAAAGCAACAGGATTTTACAGAGCTGCCTATTATCTGCCTTCGATTATCGGGGGTTCTGTTGCTGTGGCGATCCTGTGGAAAAGAATGTTTGCACCGGACGGCGTGATCAACAGCCTTTTAGGACTGATCGGAATTGATACAAACTTTGCATGGCTCAGTGACACAAGAACAGCAATCTGGACTCTGATCATTCTGGCTATCTGGCAGTTCGGATCTTCTATGCTGATCTTTCTGTCTGCTTTAAAGCAGATACCCAAAGAATTATATGAAGCGGCTGATGTAGATGGTGCAAATAAGTTCACAAAATTTTTCAAGGTTACCCTGCCTCTTCTGACACCGACGATTTTCTTTAATCTGGTTATGCAGATCATCAACGGATTCCTGGCCTTTACCCAGAGTTTGATCATTACCCAGGGAAAACCTATGGATACCACACTTTTCTATGCGGTATATATGTATCAGCAGTCCTTTAATTTCAATCAGGCGGGATATGCATCTGCAATGGCATGGGTAATGCTGCTGCTGATCGCAGTGATCACCTTTATTTTATTTAAGACCAAAAGATTCTGGGTTTATGAACAGGAGTGATAGAAGTGAAAGCGAAAAAAAGAACAGGTACGATTATTTATCATATTTTAGTATGCGGTTTCGGACTGCTGATGCTTTATCCGCTGTTTTGGATGTTTATGAGTTCTTTTAAAGACACCAATACCATCTTTACAACGGCCAGAAGTCTGATCCCGGATCCTTTTACT
The DNA here is from genome assembly GCF_002161645.1 of Blautia sp. An46. Classification (NCBI taxonomy): domain Bacteria; kingdom Bacillati; phylum Bacillota; class Clostridia; order Lachnospirales; family Lachnospiraceae; genus Blautia; species Blautia sp. An46. The sequence goes on from NZ_NFIF01000005.1 coordinate 179,535, forward strand.
CTGGAAAACTATGCAAATGGATGGAAGGGATTTGCGGGGGTATCTTTTGCTACCTTCTTTAAAAATTCTCTTTTTGTAGCAGTTTTAGGCACGATCGGTACGCTGGCTTCTTCTGCCTGTGTGGCCTTTGGTTTTGCCAGATGTCAGTTCAGGGGGAAGAAACTTCTCTTTGGCGCTATGCTGGCTTCTATGATGCTGCCGGGACAGATCCTGATGGTTCCCCAGTATCTCTGGTATGAGAAGCTGGGCTGGGTAGGAAGCTTTGCGCCTCTGATCGTTCCTTTCTGTTTTGCGATTCAGGGATTCTTCGTTTATCTGATGATGAATTTTATCCAGGGGATTCCGAGAGAGCTGGACGAGGCGGCAAAGATTGACGGCTGCTCTTATTATGGGATCTTCGGAAGGATCATTCTTCCGCTGATGTCCCCGGCTCTTATTACCGGCGCTATTTTCTCCTTTATGTGGAGATGGGATGACTTTATGTCTGCTTTGCTTTACATTGATGATCCATACAAATATCCGGTGTCTCTTGCACTGAAACTGTTCTGTGATCCGGGATCTTCTTCCGACTACGGAGCAATGTTCGCTATGGCTACTTTGTCGATCATCCCCATTGTACTGATCTTTATTTTCTTCCAGAAATATCTGGCAGACGGAATCGCTACATCAGGCTTGAAAGGATAATATCATATTATGAGAAATTGGGAACAGGCGTGGCTGGCTTATCAGCCCAATGAAGACTATAGAGATAAGAATATTTTCCGTTCCTATTATACAAAGGAGTACGGAAACTGCTGCAAAAGAGCAGAAGAGGAGATAAGTATCGCTTCAAAAGCTCTTTTTGGTACAGAATCAGAAAAAGTTTCAGAAAAGGAAGAAGCAGGGATCGTCCTGGAAAAAAATCCTGGGCTGTCAACGGGAGAGGAAGGCTATTTTATACAGGTATCAGATTCTCAGGCAGTGATTCAAAGCGCAGGAGAAAAAGGAATTTTATACGGGACTTTCCGCCTTCTTTTCATGGCTTCTGCAGGTGAAAGCATCCGTGGTCTGGAAATCAGAGAGAAGCCGGAAAATCCTTTCCGGATGCTGAACATGTGGGATAATATAGACGGTACTATAGAGAGAGGTTATGCAGGGAACTCTTTTCTCTATGAAAAAGGAGAAATCCAGATCACGGACAGGACCAGAGATTTTGCCCGGCTTATGGCCTCTGTGGGAATCAATGCCATTGCTATCAATAATGTAAACGTGAGAGACGGGGCAGAGTGGCTGATTACCCGGCGCCACAGAGAAAAATTAAAAGCCCTGGCTGAAATCCTGGGAGACTATGGGGTATCCATGTATCTGTCCATTGATTTTGCGGCGCCTATGACTATAGATGGCCTGGCGCTCAGCGATCCGCTGGATTCCCAGGTAAGACAGTGGTGGAAAGAGAAAGCCAGAGAACTGTTTGAGGATATTCCCAATCTGGGGGGATTTCTGGTGAAAGCAGATTCCGAAGGCCGTCCCGGACCTTTTGCCTATGGAAGAAACCATGCAGATGGGGCCAATATGCTGGCAGAAGCCGTACAGCCTTATGGAGGAACTATTATCTGGCGGTGCTTTGTATACAACTGCCAGCAGGACTGGAGAGACGAGAAGACAGACAGAGCAAAAGCGGGATATGACAATTTTGCTCCTTTGGACGGAATGTTTGCAGATAATGTGATCCTTCAGATCAAGAATGGTCCTATTGATTTTCAGGTAAGGGAACCGGTCCATCCTCTTTTCGGACATCTTTCCAGGACAAATCAGATTCTGGAAGTTCAGGCAGCCCAGGAGTATACAGGACAGCAGATCGATGTGTGTTACCTGGTTCCTATGTGGAAAGAAGTTTTGGATTTTACTACCGGATGTGGAAAGGAACAGGATACGGTAGCAGACATTGTGTCGGGCAGGACTTTCGGACAGGTACGCTGCGGCATGGCGGCAGTATCTAATACAGGAAAGGATCCAAACTGGACAGGCCATGACCTGGCTGGAGCCAATTTCTTCGGATTTGGCCGTCTGGCCTGGAATTCTTCTCTTGACAGTGGAGAAATTGCCAGAGAATGGACGAAACTCCAGATCACCAGAGATCCTCAGGCTGTGGAACTGATCACAGGAATCCTTCTGCGGTCCAGAGAAGTGTATGAAAAATACACAGCGCCTCTGGGAATCGGTTTTATGGTGAATCCCTCCTATCACTATGGACCAAATCCGGAAGGGTATGAATATTCTCCCTGGGGAACTTATCACCGGGCGGATCATCTGGCTATCGGTGTGGACAGAAGCGATACAGGAACCGGATACAGTGAGCAGTATTTTGAGAAAAACGCCTGTGTTTATCGGAACAAAGAAACCTGCCCGGAGAATCTTCTCCTGTTCTTTCATCGGCTGCCCTATACCTATCGGCTCTCTTCGGGGAAAACTCTGATCCAGCATGTGTATGATACCCATTTTGAAGGATATGAGGACGTAGAGAAGATGGAACAGGAATGGATTTCTCTGGAAGGAAAGATCCCGCAAAAGATATATGAAAGAGTGAAAGAGCGGTTTGACCGCCAGAAAAAGAACAGCAGAGAATGGCGGGATGTGATCAACAGCTTTTTCTACCGCAAGTCCATGATTCCTGATGAAAAGGGACGGAAATTATATTAAATAAATGATACAGAATGCTCTCATACAGATTTTGGCCAGTCTGGATGAGGGCATTTTTTCTTTTGGGGGAAATCTATATCTTATGAATAGTCGCCGCAGGATACTTGTGTTATACTTAAGGCTATATGAGAGATATGATAAAGAATCAGACAAGGAGCGTATCAGTTTATGACAGTCACTGTGGTAAAAAAACTGAATCCATATTTTGAAATCATCGGCCTTCTCTATGACAGCGTCCGTCCGGAATCTGCGGAAGAGGAAGCATGGAAAAAGTCTGCCCGGAACCGGGGACTAAATCCGGAAGAGCTTAACAGGAAGATAGGGCCTGTTATAAGAAAATACCATGCTGCTTTTCAAAAATACAGGACAGGCAGGGAGATGGAAGACTTTGACTTTTTCTTTTTGCATGAGGAACCGGAGTTTGCCCTTTTTTTCCAGAGTATCTGCGGAGAACATCCGGAATGGTTTGCGAAAGAACTGAAAGAGGAACAGAAAGGCGAGATTCAGCTGGCTTTTCTCCAGGAATTTTCAGAAGAAGAGAAGATCACAGAGCCGCCGGCCTTTGAGATAATGGTAAGAATCCTGGAAAGGGCCGGTTACAGTGGCGGTCTGGGATGGAAGTTCCTGCTTTTTCTTCAGGAGCCGGTGAAAAAACTGCAGAATCTTTCCCGGATCTTAAAGGCAAATTTCTCTGCATTTGAAAAAGCAAAAGAAGCCGTTCAAAAGCCGCTGGAAAAGTTGATGGAAGATTTTCAGGAAGGTATGGAAAAGGAGTATCTGATCGCTAAAATTTCCGGGGTTGTTACAGCTTTTCCAACCTTGGTATGCCCGGGAGCAGAGGTCATCAGTTCAAATCCGGAAAGCACCACAGCCTATATCGGGCTGTTTGTAAAGGAGATCTATAAAATGCTGGAAAAGAGCAGAAACAACAGAAAACATCTGCTCCCTGTGCTGAAAGCTCTCAGTGACAGCAGCAAATTTGAAATCCTTCAGTCTCTGCTCATATCTCCAAAATACAATCTGGAGATCGCAGAGGAATTAAAACTATCGCCCCCTACTGTGTCCCATCATATGAGCGTGCTTTTGGAAAACGGACTGGTAGATGTGGAGAAAAAAGAGGGAAAAGTATATTATACTCTTTCCAAAGAAAGGCTCAGAGAAGCGGTGGGAGAACTGGAGAAGATTTTTTCTATATGATGAGGAGGCCCCGTAACTGACAAAAGAAGCAATGGCGGGGCCCTCTTGTAACAAATGGACAGGGGAAAGCAGCAGATAATATCTTGCAGCAGGTCTTGTCGGGCCAGCAGGCACCTCGGCTGTACCATTCAGTTTAGTGTGAGAGTACGGTTCAAATCCCAGAAATCCAATCTTAACCGTTCAAATATGTTTATTAGTACGGTTCCAACACAAAAAATCAAATCTTAACCGTCCCAATTATAAATAGGTACGGTTCTATAGTCAAAATGTATTTTCCAACCGTAATTTTTTAAAATATGAAACGTGTTTTAGCAGAAAGGGGAACTTATATGGCAAATCTTAAAGAGAGATTACTAAAAGAGCAGAACAGACTGGAGAAAATATTAAGAAAAGCGGAGAAACAGTTGAAAGATGCTCCTCTGGGGACAATGCGTCTGTCCAGTAGTAAGAACCAGGTTCAATATTATCACTGTATGCCGGGGGAATAGAAAAATGGCAGGTATCTTTCGAAAACAGAAGAGCAACTGATCCAAAGGCTTGCTCAGAAATTTTATGATGAAAAGGTGGCAAAGCTGGCAGGAAAAAGACTGGCGCAGATCAGAAGAATAACGAAAGATTATGAGGAAGATGAGATTGAGAAATTATTCTCAGATGAGCATACAGAAAGAAAAAAACTAATCAGTCCCATTGTGTCTACCTGGGAACAGAGGATAGAAAAGTGGGGATCTGAAGATTGCCTATAAATATGAATGTCCCCTTCATCTGAAAGGATATGGGATCGTTTATCCGGATTTTACATTTTTATCAAGAAAAACAAAACAGGAAATTTATTGGGAGCATGACGGCAGAATGGACGATCCCGGGTATGCCCAGAACGCAGTCCGAAAAATCCTGGCATATGAGGAAAACGGAATATATCCCGGTGAGAGCCTGATTCTTACTTTTGAAACAGAAAAAAACGTATTGAATACAAGGATCATAGAAAGACTTGTTCACAGATATTTATTATGACCTATGAAGAAGCGAAGATTGGCGTGCTGACGACCATAATTCAACGAATGACTTGTCGGAATTTCCAGTTGCGATGTTGTTGTCAGTCAGCGCAGCCACCGCTACGTTTCCTTCCGCTGCCTTGCAGACTGGAAAATTCATTCAGTGTCATGAATTTGAAAATAATCGTGTCAACATACTGGTACGAAAAAATATTTGATATATATCTAATTTTATCCTATTATATATTTTATAAATATCTAATTATAAGGATATGCACAAACCTACAGACTGAAATATATAAAGGGGAAGTTCCTGCGGATTTGTGTGTTTTTTATTCTTAATAAATTAGATGATTATAAAATATATTAGAAAGGAATAAAAACATGAAATCAAAACTTTTCCACAGGAATTTTTCTCTTCTCATAGCAGGACAGGCCAGCTCTCTTTTGGGAAACGGGATCCTGGACTTTGCCATGTCCATGTATGTGCTGGAGAAGACCGGATCGGCGGCAGTATATGCAGGTTTTCTCACAGCTTCTATGATCCCCTCCATTTTATTTTCTCCCCTGGGAGGGATCCTGGCGGACCGGGGAAACAAGCGGAATATTATGGCAGGCCTGGATTTTCTGGCTGGTTTGGGCGTACTGCTGGTGGCAGTGTTTATGAGAGAAGAAAACAGTCTTGCCATGATCTGCGGCCTTTTACTTTTTGAGTCTGTACTTGGTGCTTTTGAGAACCCTGCGGTCCAGTCCTGCATTCCCTTTATGCAGAAAGGAGAAAATCTGATCAGGGCAAATGCGGTGGTGATCCAGATCAATGCCTTGTCGGCTTTCTTTTCTCCCATACTGGGAAGTCTGGTCTACACGGCTTTTGGTCTGAAACCGGTGCTGTACGCCGGAGTGGTCTGTTTCTTTTTTACTGCATGTTTTGAATGCTTTATAGAGATCCCCGGTCCAAAATATGAAAAACAAGGCCGAGAAAATCCTCTGCTGCTGGTGAAAGAAGATTTTCTGGACAGCCTTCGCCTCATAACCAGGGAGCGGCCGGCTATTCTGAAAATGCTGTTGGTGATCAGTGTGGTCACATGCCTGCTCCAGGGGGTAAGCGCAGTGGGATTCCCCTATATTATCCGTAATGTCCTGGGATTGAGTTCTATTTACTATGGGTTCTCGGAAAGCGCTGTGGGCCTGGCCGCCATAGCAGGAGGGATCCTGGCCGGTCTGGCGGCTTCAAAAATCCACGGGAAAAATATTTACCTGATCATAGGCGCCCTGGGATTCTTTCTTATCCCGCCGGGAATTTTATTCCTTCTATCAGGGAATCCTTATATCCGATATGGAACCCTGGTGTTGTTTTCTGTGCTGCTCCAGCTGGCTGCCTGTGGTTTTTCCATTTTTGCCACCTCCCTTATCCAGAGACTGACTCCGGGAAATATGATGGGAAAGGTTTCCGCCTATACAAGCGCTTTTACCCAGTGTATCCAGCCCCTGGGGCAGATCCTGTACGGATTTCTTTTTGACAGTTTTTCCGGAGGCGTTGCCTGGATCCTCATCCTTACCGGAACCATTCTGGGAGGCTTTGCACTTGCTGTAAAAGGATTCTTCAGGAAAACGGAAAGAGAATTTACTGAAAATTAACATTGTACGAGGAATCTATAGAGCAACTAAATATTATCAGAAAAATAGTATAAATTAACTCTGGTTTTTCTTTGAAAAAATGGTAAATTTTAAGTATGGGGCAGAGGAGAAAGAAATAGTTCTCTGTAGCTCTGCACAAAATCCAGGAAGGAGCGTGATACTATGAGCGACCCATTTTTCGGGTTCAGCAAGAAAAACGACTTTTTATTCTGCATTGATTCAGACGGATGTGCCATCGACAGTATGGATATTAAGCATTTCAGATGTTTCGGTCCATGTATGGTAAAAGAGTGGGGGCTGGAGGCCTACGAAAAGGAGCTTCTGGAAAGCTGGAATGAGGTAAATCTCTATTCTATGACAAGAGGGATCAACCGGTTTAAAGGTCTTGTAAAAGCCCTTACAGAGGTAGAAGAAAAATATCAGCCGGTGGAGGGACTGGAGGCTCTGGTTAAATGGGTGGAAGAATCTGATGAACTGTCCAATCCGGCTTTGGAGAAGGCAGTGAAAGAAACCGGAAATATCTGTCTGAAAAAGGCACTTGCCTGGTCCCAGGCAGTAAATGCTTCTATAAAAGAGCTTCCTAAGGAAGAAGTAAAGCCTTTTGAAGGCGTAAAGGAAGGCATCGAAATGCTTCATGAGAGCTGCGATATTGCCATTGTGTCTTCTGCAAACTATGAGGCGGTTAAGGAAGAATGGACCAGATTCGGATTGATCGATCATGTGGATGTGGTCCTGGCTCAGAATGCAGGCTCAAAGAAGAGCTGTATCGAGAAGCTTCTCACATACGGATATGATAAAGATAAAGTAATGATGACCGGAGATGCGCCGGGAGATATGGATGCGGCAGATAAGAACGGAGTATTTTTCTACCCTATCTTGGTAAAACAGGAAAAGGAAAGCTGGGCCAATATCGGTGAAGCAAAGGACCGGCTCCAGGCAGGGACCTTTGCAGGGGCCTATCAGGATGAATTAAAAGCGAAATTTGTTCAGAATCTCACAAAATAACAGGAGGAAACGTGAAATGGTGAATTTAAGAGAGAAACCTTATTATCTTAATGACGAGCAGATCCAGTGGGTGGAGGATACCATTGCAGGTATGACCATTGAAGAGAAGATCGGACAGCTGTTTGTCAATATGGTAGGAAACGCTGAGGAGAGAAAACCGGAAAATATCAAGAAAATCCTGGATACTTATCATCCCGGCGCAATCCGCTACCATAATGCTCCAAAGGAAGAAATCTGGGCAATGGCTGACTGCCTTCAGAAGACTACCAAGATTCCTCTGCTGATCGCTTCCAACTGTGAGGCCGGAGGAAACGGCGGAACCGGCGGCGGAACACCTATTGCCAACGGTGCAGCTATGGCAGCCATTGATTCAGAAGAGGCGGTAACGGAAATGGCAACCATCTCTGCCAGAGAAGCTGCAGCGGTAGGCTGTAACTGGAATTTCGCCCCTATCGTAGACCTGACTTACAACTGGAGAAATACCATTGTCCAGTTAAGAGCTTTTAACGACAATCCTGAGGATGTTATCCGCTATGCAAAAGCCTTCTTCAAAGGAATGAAAACACAGAATATCGCCACCTGTATGAAACACTTCCCGGGAGACGGTACAGAGGAAAATGACCAGCATCTGATCATGGGCGTCAATGAATACGACTGTGATAAGTGGGATGCTACATTTGGAAAAGTATATAAAGAACTGATCGATGCAGGAGTTATGACTATTATGGCCGGCCACATTGCCCTTCCTGCTTATTCCAAGAAACTGCGCCCAGGAATCAAAGATGAGGATATCCGCCCTGCAACCCTGGCTCCGGAACTGATTACAGATCTGCTGAAAGGCCAGTTAGGATTTAACGGTCTGGTAGTTACTGATGCTTCCCATATGATCGGTATGTTTGGCGCTACCATTCCGAGAAAAGAGCAGGTTCCTCAGGCGATCGCTGCAGGCTGCGACATGTATCTGTTCTTCAACGACAGAGAAGAAGACTTTGGCTATATGATGGAAGGCTATAGAAACGGAACTATCACAGAGGAACGTCTGAATGATGCCCTTCACAGGATCCTGGGCGTAAAGGCAGCTCTGAACCTCCATATCCTTCAGAAAGAAGGAAAGCTGGTAGCTCCTAAGGAAAATCTGGCCGTAGTAGGCTGCGAAGAGCATCACAAAGCATCCAGAGAGTTCGCAGACAAATATGTAACTCTGGTAAAAGACCGTCTGAACTATCTGCCAATGACACCGGAAAGATATAAGAGGATCAAACTGATGTACATCGGCTCTGAGGCAGTGGTAATTGCCGGAACCAAGTTTAAATCCAATGATGAAAATATCATCAAAGATATTGTGAGCCAGTTAGAGGAAGCAGGATTCGAGGTTGACGCAGAAGTTCCTTCCGCTAAAGGCAAAATGGAAGACTTCAAGAAGAAATATGATTGTGTGCTGCTGATCCTTAACGTACAGGGATTTGCGCAGTTCAATACTATGAGAGTAAAATGGGACGAGCCTACAAAGCAGCCATGGTATATGTCTGAACTGCCGACCTTTGTGGTATCCTTAAGCTATACTAACAATCTTATCGATGTTCCTATGGCAAGATGCTACATTAACTCTTACATGGATCACCATGAAAGCTTTGCAGCCACTCTGGAAAAGATGATGGGCAAGAGTGAATTCAAGGGAAGATATAACGAGAATGTATTCTGCGGAAGATGGGAAACCAGATTCTGAAAAGGAGTTAGATCAAGATTATGAGATTTTATGAATCATTAAATGAGGACTGGAAATTTGCCAAGACTGATCAGGTGCCGGATAAAATGCCCTGTCATGGAAACGACCAGGACTGGGAGTGGGTAGACCTGCCTCATACCTGGAATAACTGGGACGGCCAGGACGGCGGGGGCGACTACTACAAAGGAAAAGGCATCTATTTAAAGACCATTGAAAGACCTGACGTACCTGCAGATTATAAAATCTATCTGGAATTTGAAGGAGTAAATTCTGTCGCAGAGGTTTATCTCAACAACGAAAAAGTCTGCGAACACAAAGGCGGGTATTCTGCCTTTCGTGTAGACGCAACAGAGGCTCTGAAAGAAGGAAAAGCTTATCTGGCTGTAGTAGCGGACAATAAGAACCGGACAGATGTATATCCCCAGATGGCGGACTTTACCTTTTATGGAGGCATTTACCGGAATGTGACCATGATCTGTGTGCCTCAGACCCATTTCTGTCTGGATTATTTCGGATCTGCGGGAGTGGCTTTTGATACCAAACTTCAGGGTGAAGACGCTCTGGTAAATCTTTCTGCCTGGGTAACAGAAGCTCAGGAAAGCGATATGGTGCAGTTTGAGATCATGGATGAAGATGAGTCTGTGGTTGCAGAAGCTTTCGCTCCCGCTGCCTGGGAGACAAAAGCTACTGCCTGCATAGAAAAAGCTCATCTATGGCAGGGAGTAAAGGATCCCTATCTGTATACTGTGACGGCCAGAATTGTACGCCACAATGAAGTCCTTGATCAGGTAGAGGCAAGCCTTGGTGTAAGAGAGTTTTATGTGGATCCGGAAAAAGGATTCTTCCTAAACGGTATTCCCACACCTCTCAGAGGTGTATCCAGACATCAGGACAGACTGGGACAGGGTAATGCTCTTACAGAAGAAGATCATTTAGAGGATGCCTACCTGATCGCAGAGCTGGGGGCAAATACAGTCCGGCTGGCCCACTATCAGCATAATCAGGCATTCTATGATGCCTGCGACGCACTGGGCCTGGTAGTATGGGCGGAGATTCCTTTTATCTCGGTTATGAGCAAAGATCCCAAAGGACATGACAACTGCCGCCAGCAGATGAAGGAACTGATCTATCAGAACTATAATCATCCCTGCATCTGCTTCTGGGGCATTTCTAATGAGATTACCATCGGCGGAGACCGTCCGGGACTTCAGGAGAATCTGGAGGATCTGAACAAACTGGTGAAAGAGCTGGATTCCACCAGACTGACCACTATGGCTCAGGTATCTGCCCTTCCGAAGGAGTCCAGACACAACCAGATCACAGATGTGCTCAGCTATAACCATTATTTTGGATGGTATGGCGGTGACTATACCCAGAATGAAAAATGGCTGGATGAATTCCATCAGATGTATCCGGACAGAACTCTGGGTATTTCCGAATATGGCTGCGAGGGCATTATCAGCTGGCATACAGACGATCCAAAATGCAAGGACTATACAGAAGAATATCAGGCGGAGTATCATGAGCATATGGCTAAGATCATTGACGAAAGACCATATCTGTGGGCCACTCATATCTGGAATATGTTTGATTTCGGCTGCGACGCCAGAGATGAAGGCGGTGTAAAAGGAAGAAACAATAAGGGACTGGTAACTCTGGACAGAAAGGTGAAAAAAGACGCCTACTACATTTATAAGGCATACTGGTCTGAAGAACCCTTCGTTCATATTACCGGAAGAAGATATGCCCTTCGTCCTTACGACCACATGACTGTTAAAGTATATTCCAACCAGAAACAGGTAACTCTGTATGTGAACGGCAAGAGCGCAGGCACACAGGAAGGCAATAAGATCTTCCTGTTCGAGAACATTGCTCTGGATCAGGATATCAATGTGATCACTGCCAAAGCAGAGGGCTGCCCTGCAGATACGGTTACCTTCACTAAAGTATCTCAGCCATACGCCGGATATGTACGGCCGGTAGATGAAGAAGATGAAGGCGCCGGAGTGAAAAACTGGTTTGAGGGAGTGGACGAAAACGGAGAACTTCCGGAAATGACCTTTAACGAGAGTTACTACAGTGTCCGGGATTTTGTCAGTGAGATCCTGACAAATGAAGAAGCCGCAGAAATCCTGGTAAGCGCCATTAATACCTACGGAACGATGAAGACAAAACGATCCATGCTGGGAATCCTGTCGGGCGTACCGGTAGAGGATCTGGCGGAGATGTATGCCAGTGACAAAGAAAAGAGAGAGCGGCTTCTCAGACTTGCAAATGCAGAACTTCAGAAGGTAAAGAAATAGTTAACAGAGAAAAAAGCCCCTCTGCCTTCAGGTTTTTTCTGAAAGGCAGGGGGACTTTTTTCCTTTAAAGAAATGATTTACTCTAAAGGAATAATCCAGTCTTGGTAGTGTAAAAAACTTTGTGGCTTTGGTAAAAAATGGCTCCTTTTTGGTAAGAATTACAGATATGACAATTCTTATCGAAAAGGAGTTTATTTATGGCAGTAGCAAAAGACCAAATC
>NZ_NFIF01000051.1:0-1217 GCF_002161645.1 Blautia sp. An46
AAAAAATTGACTTTTTAAAAATTCAAAACCTGCTCCAAAAACTCTTCCGGATTCATGCTGATCACAAATCGTTTCTTTTTCATAGACAGATTAGGTCGAAAAATTTCTACCATTTTCAGGATGCTTATACACCATTTCCGTATGATATTCAGATTTTCTGCTGCCTGCTTATCTAACGTTGTGTTCGCATCCTCTTTAAAGGTCACATCCAAATGCCAGTGCATACTTTCCACACTCCAGTGTCCTCTCACCGCAAGGCTGAATAACTTCTCATCTTCTTTCAGACTGCTGATGTAATAGCGATATTCCTTCTTTTCCTCCCCTTCCCTCTTTATGGTCTTTTCCTCCATCCCTATGCTTTTCAAGCCTGCCCATTCCTTCTTCTGGCTTAGCCAGCCAATCTGCTCCGTCTGATAATACTCCCGGATCTCTATCTGTCCATGGGCTTTTTCTATCGTCTTACAGTAGGCTCCCCTTTTCTTTAGCTGCTCCTTTTCCTGCTCATCACAAAAAAACAGGCGTACATCCTCATACATTGTCTTTTGATTTTCTTTTAATGCAAGGACATAATCCCCCTTCTTTTTTCGGACCTTTTCCGCAATCTCTTTCTGTGTCCCCATCGCATCTATGGTTACTACCTGCCCTTTGATCCGGATTTTTTCCAGCAGCTCCGGAATCGCCGTGATCTCGTTGCTCTTTTCGTCCACTGCCTTCTGACCCAGACTAAACCCGTCCTCACGGCTCCATGCGGTCAGGATGTGGTTCGGCTTTCCCTCTTTTCTCTTGTTGGAGCGCATGGTTTTCCCATCAATGCAGATCAGTTTCCTTAATGCTTTTCCCTCGTCTTTGTTCAATAGTTCCTGCCATTTCTGATATAATTTCTGCAGAACTTCCGGAGACAGCATCCCAAACACCCGGCAAAGAGTATCATGGGATGGGATTCCATTTTTGAGTTCAATATATTTCTTTAGGTACTCTTCATGATAATGGGCAAAAAACTCCATTTCCACCCAGTCGTCTACATTGGACAATGTGGCAAACAATACTATCACGATAATATCCTTTAGTTTATGGCGGACTTTCTTTTCCTGTCGTATATCTTCGATATAATCCATCCACTCCAACAATTCTTCCACAGCACAAATCTCCTTTTTATTTTCAGCATATCACATAAAAGGAGATTTGTTCACAATTTATTTACTCATGCGTTTGTCCTG
>NZ_NFIF01000052.1:0-1176 GCF_002161645.1 Blautia sp. An46
TTCCGTCCTTGTCGTGTCCGGCTATTTCAAGAAAGACACTACCACCACCGCCGCCGACAAAATGGCGCGGGTACTGGAAGCGGAAGCCGCTGCTACACAAAAACCGGCAATTTGACAAATCATAAAGAAGCAGATTTTACACTTTTGCCGCTATACAGCCCGCCCTATTCCGTGGTACAATGAAACCACGGAATAGTGGGGCTGGCTGTCGGAAACGGAGGATTTTATGTTAAGACAAGCCACCCAAAACCTCATTACCGCCCTTTATCCGAGATTGTCCCATGAGGACGAGTTGCAAGGCGAGAGTAATTCCATATCGAACCAGAAAAGGATTTTGGAAACCTACGCCAAGCAGAACGGCTTTACTAATCTGCGCTGGTACACCGACGACGGCTTCTCCGGCGCGAACTTTCAAAGACCCGGTTTTCAAGCCATGCTTGCAGACATTGAAGCCGGGAAAGTCGGAACCGTCATAGTCAAGGACATGAGCCGGTTAGGGCGAAACTACTTGCAGGTAGGGTTTTACACGGAAATGCTGTTCCCTCAAAAGGGAGTGCGTTTTATCGCTGTCAACGACAATGTGGACAGCGCAAACGGCAGCATGGACAACGATTTTACCCCTCTGCGAAATCTGTTCAACGAATGGCTGGTGAGAGATACGAGCAAGAAAATCAAGGCAGTAAAACGAGCAAAAGGCATGAGCGGCAAGCCTGTTACCAGCAAGCCGGTCTATGGCTACCTCATGGACGAGGACGAGAACTATATCGTTGACGAGGAAACCGCGCCGGTTGTCCAGCAGATATACCAGCTTTGTCTTGCCGGGAATGGCCCGACCAAGATTGCCCGTATGCTTACGGAGCAGCAAATCCCCACGCCGGGGACGCTGGAATACCGCAGGACAGGCAGCACACGCCGCTACCACCCCGGCTATGAGTGTAAATGGGCGACAAACACCGTCGTTCATATCCTCGAAAACCGGGAGTACACCGGCTGTCTGGTAAACTTCAAGACGGAAAAGCCCTCTTACAAGGTCAAACACAGTGTAGAGAACCCCGTGGAGAAGCAGGCCATTTTTGAGAACCACCATGAGCCTATCATAGACCGGGAAACATGGGAGCGCGTGCAGGAGTTACGCAAGCAGCGCAAACGCCCGAACCGCTATGATGAAGTGGGGCT
>NZ_NFIF01000053.1:0-1154 GCF_002161645.1 Blautia sp. An46
AGACGGACCGAAGTCATTTGCGAAGCAAAGGACACGAAATAAGCCGTAGGCTTATGAGTGACCGGTTGCTAAGCGGACGGGGCCAATACCTAAGTAAAACGGCAAAAGTTGGATATAAAGAGTTTTACATGTGTGGTTTTGAAGGTACAGTATTTAATCTAATATTCCTCCTTAGCTCAGTCGGTAGAGCATGCGGCTGTTAACCGCAGTGTCGTTGGTTCGAGTCCAACAGGGGGAGTTTTTTAAAATATATGGCTCCTTGGTCAAGCGGTTAAGACATCGCCCTTTCACGGCGGTAACACGGGTTCGATTCCCGTAGGAGTCACTAAGCTGTAAAGCTAATTTAATGGTGTGCCGATGTGGCTCAATTGGCAGAGCAGCTGATTTGTAATCAGCAGGTTATCGGTTCGAGTCCGATCATCGGCTTCATGGACCTTTAGCTCAGTTGGTTAGAGCAACCGGCTCATAACCGGTCGGTCCTGGGTTCGAGTCCCCGAAGGTCCACTCGTTAATGCTAGCCATTAACATAATATTATAAATAGATTTCTTATGGCCCAGTGGCTCAGTTGGTTAGAGCGCCGCCCTGTCACGGCGGAGGTCGAGAGTTCGAGTCTCTTCTGGGTCGTTTAAAATGCTTATATGCATTTTAAGAAATGCCGCAGTGGCGGAACTGGCAGACGCACAGGACTTAAAATCCTGCGGGACTTATACTCCCGTACCGGTTCGATTCCGGTCTGCGGCAGTGACTAAAGGTAAGAGAAACGTTGAATTTACAGCGTTTCTCTTATTTTTTTCTTTTAAAAAGTTTGAACACATTATGAAGAAATCTCCAGCTTTTGAAAAGTAAGATGGTCATCTTTTCTCCTGTTGACATTCCACAGGTCCGGAGATTTGATTCGTTATGTAGAAGAATAGCAGATTACTACTGTTATAGCCTGAAGTAGAAAAAGATATGCAGAAACAAGAAAATCTGCGTATCCTTTTTTAATTGCATAATTTAAAATAAAAAATTATACAGTGAATAGTGCAAATTAAAATTGAACAAAATCGCTGCGCGATGGCCTGCCAAGGCTGTGGCATAGCGATTTTCTGTTTTCTATAACAAAAGCAGTAGAAAGCAAGTCCTAAAAGTAGTATTGTTAAGTCACCACAAC
>NZ_NFIF01000054.1:0-1027 GCF_002161645.1 Blautia sp. An46
TTCACATATTTAAAAGAATTGCGCAGCATATGGATTACACAGCGCTGGATCTGTGCCTGTGGGAAAACGGCCTGGATTGCATCTTTAAATCCGGGGAGGCCGTCTACGCAGAAAAACAGCACATCCTGCACACCACGATTTTTCAGGTCGTTGAGCATTCCAAGCCAGAATTTACTGGTTTCATTCGCTCCCACAGTAATACTGAGGATCTCCTTATAGCCTTCCACGGTAACTCCCAGTACAATATAAGCAGCACGGCTGAGGATTCTGCCATCTTCACGGACTTTATAATGGATGCAGTCCATGAAAACGAACGGATATACAGGGTTTAATGGACGTGACTGCCATTCCTTCACTTCCGGCAGGATCTTGTCCGTGATTTTGCTGACCATTTCAGCGGAAAGTTCAATGCCATAAAGTTCCTGAAGCTGATCATGAATATCCCTTGTACTCATTCCACGGGCATAAAGAGAGATCACTTTTTCCCCAATCCCGGAAATATCCCGCTGATATTTAGGAATCAACTTTGGTTCAAACTCACCATTGCGGTCACGGGGAACATCGATCTGGAATTCCCCATACTGGCTTTTGAGTGTTTTGGAAGAATGTCCATTCCTTTTATTATCGCTCTTCAGATCACCTTTACAATTTTTTTCATAGCCCAGAATTGCATCCATCTCGGCTTCCAGAAGCTCCTGCAGGATATATTTGAAGCTGTCTTTAAGAAGGGTGTAAACATCAGCCACACTGGTAATGTTGTTTTCTGTAATAATCTGTCGGATTTGGTCTTTTGCTACTGCCATAAATAAACTCCTTTTCGATAAGAATTGTCATATCTGTAATTCTTACCAAAAAGGAGCCATTTTTTACCAAAGCCACAAAGTTTTTTACACTACCATGCTAAATGCTTCATTTACCAATAGTTTTTTGAAGCCTCAAGGCCTGAGGTTTTGTTGTCATGCCCATTTATCTGGAGCTACTTGGTTTCCTATAGTTTTTGCACAGAAAATCCTGTATAATCATGGGT
>NZ_NFIF01000055.1:0-1026 GCF_002161645.1 Blautia sp. An46
ATGCGCAGACCCGAAACCGGGTGACCTATCCATGTCCAGGTTGAAGCTGCCGTAAAAGGCAATGGAGGACCGAACCCACATCCGTTGAAAAGGGTGGGGATGAGGTGTGGATAGGGGAGAAATTCCAATCGAACCCGGAGATAGCTGGTTCTCCTCGAAATAGCTTTAGGGCTAGCCTCGGCAGAGATACGTGGAGGTAGAGCACTGAATTTCCTAGGGGGCGTCAAAGCCTACCGAAGAATATCAAACTCCGAATGCCATGATATTGCTTGCCGGGAGTCAGACTATACGAGATAAGTTGGATAGTCAAAAGGGAAAGAGCCCAGACCTCCAGCTAAGGTCCCAAAGTGCGTGTTAAGTGGAAAAGGATGTGGGATCTCTAAGACAACCAGGATGTTGGCTCAGAAGCAGCCATGCATTCAAAGAGTGCGTAATAGCTCACTGGTCGAGAGGTCCTGCGCCGAAAATGTCCGGGGCTGAAACACGACACCGAAGCTGAGGAATCGAAAGATTGGTAGAGGAGCATTGCATAAGGGAAGAAGCAGTACCGGAAGGAGCTGTGGACTTTATGGAAGAGAGAATGCCGGAATGAGTAGCGAGAATGAGGTGGGAATCCTCATGGCCGAATATCCAAGGTTTCCAGGGTAAAGCTGATCTGCCCTGGGTAAGTCGGGGCCTAAGGCGAGGTCGGAAGACGTAGCCGATGGACAACAGGTTGAGATTCCTGTACTGCAGTATGACAGAACTGTGGGGACACGTGTGGAGAGCATAGCCGCGGAATGGAAAGCTGCGGGCAAGCGAGGTAGGAGATATGTAGGAAAAACCGCATATCAATCCGAAGGCGTGATGCGGAGCGAACTGAAGTAGCGAAGTATGTGAGCCATGCGTCGAGAAAAGCCGCTATTGTTCATACTGTACCCGTACCGTAAACCGACACAGGTGGATGAGGAGAGAATCCTAAGGCCGGCGGAAGAAGCATTGTCAAGGAACTCGGCAAAATGACCCCGTAACTTCGGGAGAAGGGGT
>NZ_NFIF01000056.1:0-935 GCF_002161645.1 Blautia sp. An46
GAGGCGGAAACGGGGCTCCCCTGGATGTGTTCGGGACCCTCGTGCTTCCTCTCGAGTGGAGACGGGTGTGTCGGGAACTTCTTGAGTTGCAGAAAGGGTGTGAAGGACCCTTTGGAAGTTCCAGGGGTTAGATGTGATTAGCCTCGAGAAGCCTCAGCGGAAATGGGCCTCATCTCGCCTGGAGGGCAAAACCTCCTGGATTTTCTCGAGTTGCGGCAGGTGCTCTCGACTTACGACGGGGCCCTCAGGGACCCGCTCTGGTGGCCTCAGGAAAGGCCAGTCCCCATGCGAGTTCCTCGGGGGCCTTTCGGAATTCCTCTCCCGCTGATGCCGGGGCCTAAGACCTTGTGTGAACTCAGGGCCGGAACCTGAGGATTCCTCTCCAGTGCTGACATGGATCTTGGGGTACTTCTGGAGTCTCCCCAGGGGAGTCAGTCCTCGTCTCGAATGCGGGCATGCACTTGCGCTTTCCTCCAGAGCGGTAGCAGCAGTGTCACGCAGTCCGCCCCGTGGATCAAAGCATCTATGGTTTTCCCTCGTGTCTTTCCCACGAGGCTTTCCCACGAGGCTTTCCCACAGGGCTGTCCCACGTGCACACGTGGTGGGAGTCGATCCTCGGCTTGAACGTCAAGGCAGTGCAGGGAAAACCGGTTCCTCTGGAATGGACTGACACATCTGGGGGACTCTTGGAATGGTGGCACGACCCTGGAGTTCCTCTCGCCTTTCCTGTGGAGAGCGCCTCCTCT
The DNA here is from genome assembly GCF_002161645.1 of Blautia sp. An46. Lineage (NCBI taxonomy): Bacteria > Bacillati > Bacillota > Clostridia > Lachnospirales > Lachnospiraceae > Blautia > Blautia sp. An46. The sequence continues at coordinate 747 of NZ_NFIF01000056.1, forward strand.
TGAGATGCGACGGGAACGCCGGGAATTCTTTCCCTACGAAACAGGGAAAGGATCCCTCATCTCGAGCTCGGAGGCGGAAACGGGGCTCCCCTGGATGTGTTCGGGACCCTCGTGCTTCCTCTCGAGTGGAGACGGGTGTGTCGGGAACTTCTTGAGTTGCAGAAAGGGTGTGAAGGACCCTTTGGAAGT
>NZ_NFIF01000057.1:0-925 GCF_002161645.1 Blautia sp. An46
AAAGTAAGGTGCATCAAGTACATCTTCCCTGCGGGCATCCATCCACATTTCCTTTGGAACAGCCTGGCACATGGGACAACAGCGGTTACGACAGGAGTTATAATGAATCTGAACGGTACTACAATCCTCACATATGCTGACATTCGCGCCATAAGCTCCGGTTTTACAGTTTATGATGTTCCGGGAAACTTTTGCCTGTTCAGGGGAAGGGGAATACTTTTCAAGGTATGCCGGATAAAAACGCAGAAAGATATCCTGTACTGTGGGTTTATTCATGACCAGCACCTTCTTTCCGGTCAAACGGGCTCTGGATTCCCATCAGGGATTTGTTGCTGACATGAAGATAAACCTCCGTGGATTTCGGGTCACGGTGTCCAAGCAGTGCCTGAATATTCTGCCGTTCTACGCCCTGCTCCATCAAATGTGTTGCAAAGCTGTGCCGGAGGGAGTGTGGAGTTGCTCCCGCCGGAAGTTCAGCCTCAGATACAGCACGGCGCATCACCTGTTCCAGAGTACTGACTGTCAGGTAATTACCGGTGAACTTATTAGGGAACAGGATTCCACGGGGCCGTCCTTTCTCAAACCAGTATTGTGTAAGGATATCCAGACACCGCTTGGAAAGGACCGTATAGCGGTCCATCCGGTTTTTTGTATCCCGGACATGGATCTGCATCTTTGTGCGGGAAATATCATCATAATGCAGATGGATGACTTCGGAAACACGCATTCCGGAAGAATACATGGTTGCAAACATAGCTTTATATTTTATGTCGTCAACAGCGTCCAACAAGCGGTCGATTTCATCAATCGTCAAAACAGTTGGAAGTTTATGTTCCAGAATCATGCGCGGGATTGTAATGTCATCCCAAAGGATGTGCAGGACATTCCGATAGAAAAAGCGGATGGCAGAATTATAAAGGTTCAG
>NZ_NFIF01000058.1:0-894 GCF_002161645.1 Blautia sp. An46
CCGAATTCGTACAAAACGCTTTGGGGGGACATGCATCAAAAAACGTCGTATGAATTCGATACCGGAAAGGGTCAGTTCTTTCCACTGCCCTTTGTTCCGGTAATCTTTCACAGAAAAAGTGACGGTTTCATCATCCATACGGATGATGCGATGATTGCTAATAGCAATCCGATGGGTGTATTTTCCAAGATAATCAATCACAGACTGTGCACCGTGAAAGGTTTTCTTACAATAAGGGATCCACTCCGCAGAGTAACAGGTATCAAGCAGTTCTTTGAATGCATAATGGTTACGGTATTTTTCGGCTGTTCCATGAAACTCAAGCCGGTCGGTCTCCCAAAGGTTTTTCAATTCTTCCATGTATTTTCCGCGGAATACTTTGGAAATGACCTGGATTGGAAGGAAAAATTCAGTGCCGTTATCCTTCCATTCATTTTTTGGTGTCAATCCTCCGCCAAGCAGTATTGTGTGGATATGGGGATGAAAGTTCATTTCAGAACCCCATGTATGCAGGATGCAGATATATCCAACGGAAGCCCCAAGATGCTTTGGGTCAGCAGCCAGTTCGCTGATTGTAGCAGAAGCAGCGTGATACAGGGTGTCATACAATTGCTTCTGATTACTGTAAATGACTGGATTCAAGATATCCGGAACTGTAAATACGAGATGAAAGTAAGGTGCATCAAGTACATCTTCCCTGCGGGCATCCATCCACATTTCCTTTGGAACAGCCTGGCACATGGGACAACAGCGGTTACGACAGGAGTTATAATGAATCTGAACGGTACCACAATCCTCACATATGCTGACATTCGCACCATAAGCTCCGGTTTTACAGTTTATGATGTTCCGGGAAACTTTTGCCTGTTCAGGGGAAGGGGAATACTTTTCAAG
>NZ_NFIF01000059.1:0-870 GCF_002161645.1 Blautia sp. An46
CGCAGAATTATGTATACAACAAATATCATAGAAGGACTGAACCGTCAATACAGGAAAGTTACAAAAACAAAGAGTGTGTTTCCAAGTGATACCGCTCTTGAAAAGATGCTGTTTCTTGCAAGTAGAAATGTAACAAAGAAGTGGACTCAGCGTTATCGGAACTGGGATCAGGTGTTGAACCAACTGATCATTTTATACGATGAAAGACTGACAGCATACCTGTAAACAGAAAACAGGAGTGGATGTAAACACATCCAGCTCCTGTCTTCACCTTATCCCTTCGGCATTTATAGTATTCCCAGAAAATCCCAGCTTATTCCCGAGGCCGGGTGTGGGCAGAGCCCACGAAAAGGGATTGCTGATGCCGTTATTTGTGCTGCAAAAAATCATAAAATTCATGTATAACCTGAGTCGAATGGGCAATACTATTATCAGATAAATAATTCGACAGCAAAAAACCAGAAATTTGGACAATACAATTATACATATCTGGTTCTTATCAAAGAAGATTTTCCCTATAGACACAGAAAATTTTACGCCCTCTTTAGCATCTTTGTGGCATCCGAAGCTGAGGCTTTCCAAGTTTTCCACCGCAGATTTTACACACGCAGACGTTTATGCCATAGAGATGTTTCAGTATTTCAGGCATACCCTTATCGTGCAGTTTTGAAATATATTTTCTGCATCCGAGAAGATTCCGGCATAAAGTAAGCTTTTTACTTTTGCTGCGGGAACATAGAAGTCCGTAATCCCGAATTCGTACAAAACGCTTTGGGGGGACATGCATCAAAAAACGTCGTATGAATTCGATACCGGAAAGGGTCAGTTCTTTCCACTGCCCTTTGTTCCGGTAATCTTTCACAGAAAAAG